>CAMLOB010000437.1 GCA_946481475.1 uncultured Chlorobiota bacterium
CTGCGCCGTATCGGCATGGGCCAGCAGGTACGGGTCGAAATGCGGCAGCACCGCATATTGCGCGATGAAGGCTGCGGCATAGCCGGAGACAAGGGTCAGATCGGTGATGCGGAGCAGAGGATTCGAGGGGGTCTCCACCCAGATTGCCCGCGTCCGGGAGTTGATGGCTTCCCTGATCCGGTCCGGATCGGTCAGATCGACGAACGATACCTCCAGCTTTCCCTGGTCGGCATACAGCTTCAGCAGCCGGGCGGTGCCGCCGTAGCAGTCGTGGGCGCAGATGATGTGATCTCCGGTCCTGAAGTGAGCCAGGACCGTTGTAATTGCTCCCATGCCGGTGCTGCAAGCCACGGCCGATGCCCCGTTTTCCAGCCGGGCAAGAATATCTTCAAGAGCTGTTCTGGTCGGGTTGCCGCTTCGGGTATAGTCGAATCCGCCGGTCCGGCCCGGCTCCTCGAACCGGAAGTTTGCCGTCTGGTAGATCGGGGCGGTGATGCTGTTGTAGGTGCCGTCGGTTCCCTGTCCGGCAAGGATTGCTCTGGTTGTGATGTCCCACGTCATGTCGTTCTCTCTCTTGTTGAATGGTCGGTTCTCGTTAACGGAACTCACCACGAACAAGAGAGAGCAGGTACAGGAACGGACGGCCTGTGTGCTGCGAAGGCAAGGAGATCGGAGTTGATGCGGCGGCAAGGCGTATGCTGCGTTGCGGGACCACGACCCGATCGCCTCATCTTTCCCGGAAGAGTAAAAAGAAACTGACGGCAGAAGAAAAGAGACCGGTCGGCGGAAGACTGCGTGAAAGCAGACGGTAGCTCTGGCGGACTCTCATCTTCCCCGGTATCTCTCCGGGCAGGAATTGGCACCTGGACATCCGCCTTGCGGCGAACCGGTTGCCACGACGTCATCGGGCCTGATCCCTCGGTCGTTCTTGATGAGTTGCCGTAAATATATTCGCCTTCTCTCCCCCCGTGCAAGAAGAATTTCTCCTCGTTACATGAACGCCGGTTCCTCTTTTCCCCAAAAGCCCCGCAACGCGGGGCGACATATAATGGCTCCGTGCGTAAGCATGGAGAGGGTTATTCATATATATTGCTCCGGCAAACAGGTGGTCTTCGGCGGTCTCATTCTATCGGAGTATCGGAGGTCTCTTGGAACTGAACATCCTGAATCTCTTCCTCGTTCTTCTGGCCGCATGGCTCGGCGGACAACTGGCCGCCCGCCTGGGTTACCCGGCCGTTCTCGGAGAACTGCTGACCGGTATCCTGCTCGGTCCTCCGCTTCTGGGCTTGTTGTACGGAAGCCCGAGCGTGGCCGTTCTGGCAGAACTCGGGGTGTTGCTGATGATGCTCTATATCGGCATGGAGATCGATCCGCGCGCCCTCGGCAAGGCTTCCAAAGGAGGCATTCTGGCTGCCGTCGGAGGGTTCATCGTTCCGTTTGCGCTCGGCTACTGGGTGGTCCAGAAATTCGGCGGGACGCCGGTGGCCGGTCTCTTTGTCGGCATGGCGATGGGGGTCACCTCCCTTGCCACAAAGTCCCGTATCCTCGTCGACCTGAAGATTCTGGATACCCGCGTCGCTCACGTGATGATGGCCGGAGCTCTCATTACCGACACCGTTTCGCTGATTATCTTTGCCGGCATCATCAGCTTCGCAACCGCCGGATCGCTCGACGTGGCCGGCATCGGTCTGATCGTTCTGAAGGTTACGCTCTTCTTTCTCGGTTCCTGGTTTCTCGGGCTGAAAGTCTTCCCCCCTCTCTACAAGTGGCTTCAGAAGCTGGGGCTGACCGGACGGACGTTCAATGCCACGCTTGTCCTGCTGATCACACTCGCCTTTGCCGAGCTCGCCCATCTTGCGGAACTGCACGGCATCCTCGGCGCGTTTATCGCCGGACTCCTTCTTCGCGAAGCGATCGCCGAGCGGAAGCTCTCCCACGAACTGACCGGTCTGGTAAAGGATGTCTCCCTCGGATTCCTTGCGCCGATCTTCTTCGTCACCGCCGGGTTCCAGGTCTCCTTCGATGTCTTCCGGACCGATCTGAATCTCTTTCTGATCGTGATCGTTCTGGCGACCGTCGGCAAGGTTCTCGGAACCGCGCTCTTCTACCTCCCCAGCGGGTACGGCTGGCGGGAGGGGTTGACGGTGGGAGCCGGAATGAACGGGCGGGGCGCCGTGGAGATCGTGATTGCCGGTATCGGCCTGAATGCCGGGATCATCACGCAGGAAATCTTCTCCATCCTTGTCTTCATGGCCATCTCCACTACCGCAACCGTTCCGGTCTTCCTGAAGCTCGGAGTCGAGTGGCTCCGCCGACGGAACGAACTTGTCCGGTCATCACGCGGAAAGGACGGGGTATTGATTATCGGGGCCGGTCCCGTGGCCCGACTTCTTGCGCGGGAACTTGCCCGCTCCCGACCGGTGACGCTTCTGGACGGCAACGAGGAAAACTGTCGGGCTGCACAGGAGATGGGGCTGAATGCAACGCACGGTGATGCGCTGGAGGATGTTGCTCTGCGGGATGCCGGAATCGAAAATGCAGGACTGCTGATCGGCATGACGCCGAATGCCGAGGTCAACGTGCTGGTGGCGAAGCGGGCACACGAGGAATTCTTCATCCCCGAACTCTACGCGTTGCTGGTGACCGAAGGAGACGGCGGACTCTACCGGCAGCTTGAGCATATCGGCGCCAATTCTCTCTACACCACTTCGATCAACCTGAACAACTGGAACAATCGGCTTCGGAACAACCGGGCCGATGAGGTGCTGCTGAGAGTGGGGAGCAGGGAGAAGGAAGAGATTGTGCAGTACTTCAATCGCGGCGATCTTCTCCCCCTGGTCGTTCGTCGCGGCGACGAGCGCATCCTCTATACCGGAGGAGGAGAACTGCTCGACGGCGATGAGGTCTTCTCGCTTTCGGCGAAGTGAGAGAGAGACCTGAATGGCTCCGGCCTCAGACAGACGATGCCCGTTTCCTCTTCCTCCAGTCATGCAGGTTCACCAGCAGTGCCGCCGCCAGTGCCGTCAGCGTCAGACCCAGCACCAGCGCGTCGACCGTTCCGGATTCCCAGTCGAAGGGCGTGATGCGATCCAGATAGTACTCGATAAAAGAGTTCGGCAGTCCGGTCTCCCCGAGTTTTCGCTTGACGTCCCATTGCCAGTCGGTCAGCGGACAGTAGCCGAAGCCGAAAAAAATGCCGAGCAGGCTCCAGGAGGCAAGCGTCAGGAGAATCGTCCAGAGATGAGCGCGCCGGGTCTTTTTCCAGATCCATCCGATCAGGTTGAAGATGACCAGCGATCCGTGAACGAGCAAAAGAAAGATGTCGAGGAATGCGTACATTTGGCAAGGATTCTTTCAGAACTTCAAACCCTAATCGGAAACAGGCAAATGGATGCAACAAAAACTCCCGCTTCAACGCTGACATCAACCCACCTGGCCTTTGGCGATCTTGAGGACGAACTGGCGATTACACGCCGTGTGCTGGAGCGCGTTCCGGAGGAGAGGTTCGACTGGAAGCCGCATGAGAAATCGTACTCTCTGGGGACGCTTGCCTTTCACATCACCAACCTCCTCTACTGGCAGAAGATAACGCTGGCCGAAAGCGAGTTCGATCTGGCCGCTTCTCCCCCTCCGGAGAAGGGAGAAGGTCTTCCGGGAAAGGAAGAGTTGTTGAAGCTGTTCGATCGAAATGCCGAGGAGGTGCGGGCCGTTCTGGCAAATGCCACCGAGGAGACGCTCGGCGAACCCTGGACATTGCGTCACGGCGAGAACCGTTTCTTCACCAGTCCGAAAGCCGATGTCCTCCGGCGTTTCGGCATCAGCCACATGATTCATCATCGCGGGCAACTCAGTCTTTACCTGCGTTTGCTGGATGTGCCGGTGCCGCAGATCTACGGACCGACGGCGGATGAGAAGTGACGGGGGAGGGGTTGGCTATGAGCAGTCAGCTATGAGCTATGAGGGGGCAGTTGTGAGTTTTTTGTGGAGAGGATTTGAGGATGAGTTGCCGGACTGGATTCGGAATCGGGTGATCGGAGAGGGCTGCCGGTATTGACGGTCCTGGAGTCGGGGAGATGAAGCTGGGTATTCTCGTTGAACAACCGGATCATTACAGCGAATGCAGACTGAACTGAGACGGAGCCTTGCTCTGGTATACGATCACTATGCCGCCGTGCGCGAGAGGGATGCTCTTCAGAACTGGAAGCTTGAGGAGCGAATGCTTGTCCTCGATACCTTC
>CAMLOB010000438.1 GCA_946481475.1 uncultured Chlorobiota bacterium
GAACTGCGATGTCTCACCGAAAGAATACGGACTGGTTCTGCACGGCGGCACAGCCGTCTATGAGGTTACCGGAACGGACAACCTGAAGGTGAACCGGGGCGTTCCGGGGAATGGCGGGATGGTCTTCAGCCCATCGTTCGCTTCGGCACCGAAAAGCTTCCGTAACCGTGCGGCCGAAGCCTGGAAGCGGATCGTTCCGGGGTCATGACACGTCTCCGTTGCATGAAATAGCCCATCCCTTCCAATCGTCATCCGCCGGCATGTTGTTGCTCTTCTCACAGTTCACATTGAACCTGATAACGGTCGGGGTTCTTCTCCTCTTCCACATTCTGGTCCTGCAATCTCTCCTTGCCGTTCTGCGTCGTCGTCGTCCGGTCCGGCGGGGAAGAATATGGGGCTGGGGGGTGGTTGCGATCATCCTTCTGGACCTTCCGCCGGCCTATCTGCAACTCCTTTACAAAAGCTGGCATCCTCTCTGGGCCGATCAGATCATCAATGCGATCTGGATCCCCTGGGTGCTGCTTCAGGCCAATGCGTTCCTGGCAGGAACCTTCCTGCTGGTCGCAGAGTTGCTCTATCAACCGTTGAAGAGATCTATGACAAGACGAAGAAAAAACGATGTTCCCGGAGCTCTCTCCGGAAGTGATAACCGCGATGAAGACCAACAGGCCGGAACTGCAATTGCCGCTCCGGTTCCGAGGCGCCGGTTTATCCGCTCGGCCGCTCTGGCTCTGGGGGGAATTGCCGCCAACGCCTCCTTCCTGGGGGCCGCCAATTCGGATGATGATGCCAGAGTGGAGAGAGTGAAAATCCGCGTGCCGAACCTGCCGGAGGAGTTGCGGGGGACGACGATCGGGATGATCAGCGATGTCCATTCCTCCCTTTTCATGAACCGCGAGCGGATGGAGGCCTACGCCGGAAAACTGGCCTCGCTGAAGGCCGATCTGATTGTCCTCCCGGGCGATTTCGTCAACAGCCGCGTCCGCGAAGTCTATCCCTTTGCCGAAGCCTTCTGCCGACTGAGCGCTCCGCTCGGCGTTTACGGCGTGACGGGGAATCATGACTATTACACCCGGGAGATCGATCTGGTGGCCCGGGAGGTGGAGCAGGCCGGCATCAAACTTCTCAGAAACGAGAATGTGCTGGTCCGGAAGAACGGCAAGACCCTCCGGTTGCTCGGTATGGACGACAAGAAGATCTATCACGTCAACGATTACCTGAAGACCGGAAAGACCGAGGAGGGGACAATCGAGAACCTGCTGAAGGGCGTTGACGAGACGGAGACGAAGATTCTCCTCTGCCACAAACCCTATCCCTTCGAGGAATACGCCGAACTCGGCGTCGATCTGATGCTGAGCGGGCATACGCACGGCGGACAGATCGTTCTGGCCCATCTGGACCGACTGAATGTTTCGGTCGCTTCTCTCGCATCGACGTATATTTCCGGTCTGTACAAGGCCCACGCCAACCACGATGCGCAGATGTACATCTCGCGGGGGATCGGCACAGCGGGGATTCCGCTCCGCCTGAACTGTCCGCCGGAGATCACGCATATCATGCTGGTGTGAGAAGAAGGGAGACCACCGAATATGCAAAGGGGACCGGTCGGTTCCGTGTCTTCATCTTTCTCTCCCGATTCCACCGGGTAACTTTCTTCTCTCCGATTTGTAGGTTGTCGCCGGAAAGAATGGAAGGAATTGCTAATGAACTATAGAATGAAAGGACTACGAACGCTCGGATACATGCTGTGTCTTTCCCTTCTCCTTTGCGTGGGGATGACCGCACATGCGCAGCAGAAGGAGCCGAACGCCTACCCGCTCCGCTATGATTTCTCGCAGGGGGAGAGCGTCACCTACAGGGTGATCTCGCTCGATTCCCTGGTCATCTGGGACGTTGATCCCCGCACCGTTGTTCGTCAGCGGGTGGAGCGGATCACCTACCGTTGTGATACGATTCTGCCCGAAGGGTACGGCATGACGATGATTCTGGAAGATGTTCTGGTCCGCGAACGGGTCGATACGCTCCCCTGGAGCATGAAGACGGAACATCCCTGGGTCGGCCGGCCGATCCGGTTTCTGATGGGTGAGGACGGCGAGCGGATTCGTCTGCGCGACACGCTTGCCTTTGCCGGGTCGATGCCGGGGGCGCCGTTTCAGCCTCTGGTGATTCCCCACCTCGGGGGGGCCGACACGGTCAGTCCCGGGGCCGGCAGCGTCTTCGACCGCGACATGTGGTTGCTCGACAACGTCTATCCGCCGGTGAAGTGGCAGGGGGGAGGTCTGCGGAAAATTCTCGGTGCCGGAGATACGCTCGGCCATCACTCCCTGGTCGTCGAACTCTCGGAGACCGGTCAGGTCTGGTACTCCCCACCGGCCTTCGGGCAGGCGCAGCTGACGACCCACACGGTGGTCAACGGTGGCGGGAAGTACTGGATCAGTCAGGATGCGGGATATCCGGTCACCGGAGAATATCAGTTGATCGGGAATATCACCTTCACCAATACCAGAGGGGACGGAAAGGAAGAACAGCGGACCGGTCGCCAGATCATCAGCATGATTTTTTCTCTTGACGATCTTTCCTCCGCACTCGAATCCGTTTTTGAAGAAAGCCCATGAGCCGCACACGCTTCGTCTTCCCGTCCTTTGCTCTGCTCATCTTCAACAGTCTTCTTTTCGTTCCGGTTGCCCCGGCACAGGAGGGGGGAACCTACGAACACTATCAGGTCTATGACGCGGATCTTTTTCCCCGATCCGAATATGCCGCTCGTCGGGAACGGGTGCTCGAAACCCTTGAGCCCGGCACCGCCATGCTCATCAGAAGCGCCGACGTCCGCAACCGCTCCAACGATGTCGACTACGAGTTCCGGCAACGGAACAATCTTCTCTATCTGAGCGGGATGACCGAGACCCGGAGCGCCCTGCTTCTGGTTCCGGACGGAGTAAAGGTGGACGGAGAAAGAGTAAAGGAAATCCTCTTCGTCGCAGAGCGGAATCCTTCCCACGAGATCTGGGAGGGGATCCGGATGGGACCGGAAGTGGCCTCGCAGGTGACCGGCGTCGGGACGGTTCTGCCGTATGACGAACTCTCCGATCTGCTGGATGATCTTCTGCCGACCATCGAGACGCTCTACTACGATAACTGGGCTTTCGAGAAAGCCGGAGAACCCTTCTTTGAAGGGGGCATCGACTGGCCGGAATCGGTGCTGGGATCGATGAAATCGGAAGGACTCGATCTGGAGATTGCGGATGCGGGAAAGATCCTGAACGGCATGAGAGCGATAAAGTCCGAGGCCGAGATCGCCATGCTGCAGAAGGCCGTCGACATATCGGCCGAGGGGCACCGCGAGACGATGCGGCAGGCGCAACCGGGGATGGCCGAGTATGAATTCGAGGCGACCATGGAATATACGTTCCGTCGACTCGGTGCGGAAGATCCGGGCTATCCGAGTATTGTCGGATCCGGACCGAACACCTGCATCCTCCACTACAGCACGAATCGCCGGAAGAGTCGGGAAGGGGAGCTGGTCCTGATGGACTGCGGTGCGGAGTATCACGGCTATTCGGCCGACATCACCCGGACGTTTCCGGTAAGCGGAACCTTCACGCCCGAACAGCGGGCGATTTACGATCTTGTTCTCGAAGCGCAGACCGAGGCGATCGGCGAATGCAAGGTCGGAAAGGAATTCTGGGATCCCCACGCGAAGGCCGCACGGATCATTGCCTCGGGACTGGTACGGCTTGGAATTATGAAACAGGGGGATGATGTCCGCAGGTATTTCATGCACGGCACCTCCCACTTCCTCGGCATGGACGTTCACGACGTCGCCGACTCATACAAGCTGCAGTCCGGCATGGTTCTGACCGTCGAGCCCGGGATCTACATCCCGGAGGGGAGCAAATGCGACCCGAAATGGTGGAACATCGGTGTGAGGATCGAGGACGACATTCTGGTAACTGAAGAGGGACCGGTCAACCTCTCGGCAGGACTGGAGCGGACGGCGGATGAGATTGAGGGGTTGGTCGGGTCAAAGCGGTGAGTGTTGTGTAGTTGAGTGGTTGAATAGTTCAATTGTTGAAATGTTCAGTTGTTGAAGAGTGAGATGGTTGGATCGTTGATCGTTGCTAAGTCCGACACCAAACCGTTTCCCACCCCAGGTTCCTCAACAATCCCACATCCGAACTATCCAACCATTCAACTACTGAACCATTCAACAATTGAACCATTCTACAATTCAACT
>CAMLOB010000439.1 GCA_946481475.1 uncultured Chlorobiota bacterium
GTTTCTTCGTAACGATGACCTGTCTTCGTATTCTCGAGGGGGAACAGAAGGTCCAGATCGCCCGGGCCGGACACTGTCCGACGCTGATTCTGCGAAGGGACGGAAAGGCGACTTACCATACCCCCCAGGGAATCGGACTGGCGCTGACGTCGACAAAGCAGTTCCAGCGGGCACTCCTTCAGGAGAATATCGGATGTTCCGACGGTGATATCATCCTCATGTTCAGCGACGGATTGGCCGAGGCCCGCAAAGAGAATGGTGATGAACTCGGGTTTGAACGGTTCAGACGACTGGTGGAAGAAGCCGGGAAGGATACAACAAAGATGACGCTGCGGGAGCTTCGCGATGCTATATTTACGGGAATCTCTACATTTACCGAAAATGCCCCCCCGGTTGACGACAGCACGCTGGTGATTTTGCGCTGGCACGCTTCGTCACGGAGAGATCGCGGTACGGAAGCATCATATACAGGACACTGAAAAATACATGAACGATTTCTTCATTTCGACGCGGGAAGAACATCCGGCGTGGATCGTCGAGCTGGGAGGGTATCTCGACGCCCACACCGCGCCGCAGCTTGAGCAGACGTTCCAGGAGATGCTGGAACAGAGACAGTACAGAATCGTTGTCGATTTTCGGGAGCTGGATTATATCTCCAGCGCGGGGCTTGGGGTCTTCATGGCCTTTATCGAGGATGTACGGGAAAACAGCGGAGATATCAAGCTGGCCGGGATGACGCCGAAGGTCTTCAACGTCTTCGATCTGCTCGGCTTTCCGATGCTCTACGAAATCTACAATGATCGGAACGAAGCCCTCAACAAGTTTCTTGAGAAAGTCGAGGACGGAACTGCAGACTCATGAATAACGGTCCGGGCCATATTCTCCGATACAGCCACACGGTTCCGGCGCGAACCGAGGAACTGCGCGAGGTACGCGAGGCGGTAGAGCGTGAGGCGATTCGATTCGGTTTCGATGCCGAGACGGCATTCCGCATTGCCCTGGCAGTTGACGAAGCCTGTGCAAACATTATCGAGCACGCCTATCGCGATGCGAAGGAATCGGCATTCTCGGTCGAGATCATCACGGATTCCGATCGTTTCGAGGTAACGCTCTATGACTCCGGCAAACACTTCCAGCCGGGACGCCTTCCACGGCTGGATATACTGCAACGCGCCCGGGATCACCGGCAAGGGGGATTGGGTCTGCACATCATCAATATCGTGATGGATGCCGTCGACTACGGTATCACCGCCAACCGCCGGAACTGTCTCCGCCTTGTGAAGTACCTCAACGGCGGACACTGAACGGTGGGCATTGAGGGAACCACTGCAGAGCACGAATGCAGATTCCGCACATCTCACCGACCGGAACCGGCGGATGTTCCGTTTCGTTCTCCCCCTTCCTTTCCCTTTTCCTCTGTCGACGCGAACCCGTAACTTTGTTCCCGCACAGTCGTTGATCCGATCCGGCACACACACAGAGAAATTCAGCTAACCAGGATTATCCTTCAGGGGGTACAGTGAAATCAATTCAGATGAGAATTCTTGCAGCAGTTCTTCCTGCCTTTCTGTTCCTCAGCGCGGCGGGAACAGCCCAGGAAAATGTTCCGCCAATGCGATTCGGCCTCCTTGGAGGAGTAAACTACAACCGGGCAAGCCTTGACACGTTCGGCATTTTCGGATATACGGACGGACAGGCTCTCCTCCCCACAGGAGTCGACAATGGATCGGGCTTCGCCCCGTACGGAGGACTGACCTTCGAATATATCCCCGGAACCTTCGGCTTCCACATCAGAGGGACCTACGACGACCGGAGCGCATCGTTCGGCGACAGCAACGAAGTGGACGCATCGCTCGGCTATATCTCGCTGGAACCGGCTCTGCGCGTCAACCTCGGCTCCCCGAACTTCCACCTGCTTGCCGGCCTTTCGCTGAATCTTTCCATCTCCAACGAACTGACGTCCGATACATCCCTTGCCGGTCCGGCGTTCACCTCTGAAGTCACTCCCCTGTCGAACTCAACGTTCGGCGTGTGGGGAGGACTCGGCTACGATATTCCCCTGTCGACCAACAACGACAAGGGGACCGCATGGTACCTGACCCCGTTCGTCTCGGCCCACTGGATGCCGAGCCAGGTCAGCAGCGACGTGCAGGACTGGAGCACGCTGACGCCGCGAGCCGGACTGCAACTGAAATACGGTTTCGGCGGGAAGAAAAAGGAGGAACCGGTGGTTACACCTCCCTCGGCCGGAGGACTGGATCTGGCGATCAGAACTCCTCTCGGCGGCGTAAGCGAGCAGCGGAGAGTCGAGGAGTTCTTCCCTCTGCTCAACTACATGTTCTTTGAGAAAGGACAGCCGGCAATTCCGGAGAAGTATGACGAGCTGAACCCGAGCCAGGCGGCCGGTTACAGAGAATCTGATATGATCGACCCCGGCTCCCCGACCACAGGCCCGACCACCGAGGGGACCCGCTCGGCCCGCCAGCTTGACGTCTACTACAACATGCTGAACATTATCGGAGCCAGAATGCGGGAGACCCCGTCGACGAAGATATCGGTTGTCGGCGCCTCGGAGAACGTGGGGCAGGCAAAACAGATGGCCGAGAACGTCCGGGATTATCTGGTCAACAACTTCGGCATCGATGCCTCCCGCATTGAAACGAAAGGACAGAGCCGTCCTCCGCACGAATCGGGGACACGTTCGACTCCGGCCGAGGACAAGAGCATGGTGGCCGAGGAGAACGTTCGGGTGGAGATCCTTACCGAAAATGCGGATCTCCTGAAGCCGGTGCGGATCAATGCCCGCCAGGAAGAACCGATCGAGAACGATCTGGTCTTTGAACTGAATCTGACCTCGGCCACTTCGGTCAAGAGCTGGGAGCTGACGGTGACCGGAAACGACAACGACTATTCGCAGGTCTACGGCCCGTTCTATGGTCGCGTGGCCCGCGTCAACGCCACACCGATTCTCGGAGATGCCGGCGAGGGGAGCTACACCGCATCGGTCAGCGCAGTAACGTATGACGATGCCGTGCTGACCTACAGCAAGAGATTCGAACTCTACAAGAAGAACATGCCCCCCTCCACCGGCACCCGCTTCTCGATTCTCTTCGAGTATGATGATTCGAAGTCGGTGAAGACCTATGAGAACTTCCTTCGTCAGGAAGTGGCCCCCCGCATTCCGAGCGGTTCCACCGTCTTCATTCACGGTCACACGGACGTTACCGGAAAGGACGACTACAACGCCGAACTCTCCGCAAAGCGTGCGGTGGATGCCCAGAAAATCCTGCAGGATGAATTGAAGAAGCTGGGACGGAACGTCACATTCGACGCCTACGGCTTCGGAGAGACACCCTTCCGCGCTCCGTTCGGCAACGAGAATCCGGAGGAGCGGTATTACAACCGCACGGTGATGATCGAGATCATTCCGGAAGCATGATCTCCGAAGTATGAAGATCTCTCTCCACAAGCCGTGGAGAGAGATCTTCCCTCACTTTTCGAACCGATAAACGCACGTTCCGACGAGACTACGGAACGTGCGTTTTTTTATCCCTTTGCCCCTTTCTCTTCTCCATTTCCGCACATCAAAAATCCATCAGAAAATCTTTACGGGATCTTGACGAAGAAACAGGAACAAGGCCCGAATACAGGTTGTTTGGTAGGACAGAACGGATAGAAAAGGCCGTTTGAAGAACCGTAACTCGGCCACCGTTAATGGAAACAGATAAGGTGACACCGATTTCACGTTGATTCATTACAAAACTATGATGGAGAGATCAGCAATGAAAAGGACAATCACACTATTAAGCGGGCTGGCAATGCTCGCATTGATCGGCGGAACAACCGCCATTCAGGCACAGGAAAGACAGGAGATGCGATTCGGTTTCTTCGGTGGTGCAAACTACAATCTGGTCGGAGCCGGGGCAATGAATCTGGCAAGAACGACGCCGGAATTTGATTTTATCCAGAACGAACTGAACGACGGACGGGGATTCGGTCCGTATTTCGGAGCAATCGGTGAATACACCACCGGTGACGTTCTCGGCCTCGCCCTTCGCCTCAGGGTCGATCAGCGGGGAGCAAATCTGGATGATGAAGAGGGGAACCGGTTCTCGGCCCAGATGAGCTACGTCACGATTGAACCGGGCATGCGGTTCAACATCAGCTCCCCCTTCTCGATTACCGCCGGACCGGCCCTTGCGGTGAACCTTACCGGTAAATATGACT
>CAMLOB010000440.1 GCA_946481475.1 uncultured Chlorobiota bacterium
GCAGAAGAAACATGGCCAGGGATTTTCTGTTCAGTGCAGGCGGTGTGGTGATGTTCGGTACCATATTCTGGATAGTCAGTCTGGTCCTGTATGACGTGTACGATATATTCCTCTAGCCATGAAGTTGAAGTACGGAATAAAAATCATCGCCATGAATCTGGGAATTCTGATCGGCTACTTTCTCTTCTTCAACGTTATCATGATCCTGATTTCCCCTTCTCTTGGCTTGCTGATCGTAGGAATGCTGGTGAGCGGATTCCATGTTCTGGTCAATCTGGCGAATGCGCTGAAAATTTTTCTCCACGAAGACAAACCATCTGCTGTGCCTTACCTGTTAAGTGCTGTGGCTGTTCTTGGGGCGGGTTTTTGGTTGTGGATCGGACATGTGATTCTCATTGACTGAGAGCCTCCCTTGACGTTCCGGACTGCGCGTAAAGAAGGCGGGATGCGATAGAGTTGTACAAAGGCAAAGAAACCATCCGTATTGAACCGGAGGATTCGAAAATGAAAATCGTCGGCATCAATCTGGGAATACTGGTCGGTTATACTCTCTTTATCAACCTCGGCGTGTCGCTGGTAACTTCTTCAGAATATGTAGAGGCGGCGATATTCCTGATGGGTCTGATCGGACTTCACGTTATCACAAATCTGCTGATCTCCATCGGCATGTTTACTCGCAAGGACAAAGCCTCGGGCGGATATTTTCTACTGAGTGGACTGACTGTGCTCGTCATCGGGTTTTCACTATGTGTCGGAAGTTCGGTTATCTATAACTGATGTATGACTGATGGGTGTGTAGACAAGTCTTGCGGCTGTCGCTGAACGTGTGGGGAGCACACGGGACGAATGAGAGAAGAGCTACAGGAGAACGCATAGAATCACTACAACTTATGGCTGTATGGAAGAACCGTTCCGAGATGAAAATCGTCAGCATCAATCTGGCGATGCTGGTTTCCTACACGATTCTCGTCAACGTCGTCATTTTACAGGACGGTACTTCAGGGGAGGAGCCCTTGAGGGTTATGTGGTTGCTGATGTTTCTGATCGGATTTCATACGGTGGCAAATACGCTTATCGCTCTGGTACTATGGCTGTGCAAGCGCAGGGAGTTGGCCGACGGTTTTTTCCTGAGCATGGCGCTTGTGCTCGTGATCGGCTTCTCGCTCTGCTGGGGAGGCCTGGCCCTCTCCGGTTGAGGAGAGATCGGAGAGCCCATCTCCCGATCCTCAAGGCAGGGGATGGGGAAAAGTGGATAACTCGTTGATAACACTACGAATCCTCTGAATGCTACGCTCAGACAGCGAACTTTCCCCCCAGCTCTGCGAAGCAGAGCGCCATTCCCTAACTCCACGCGTGAGCGTGGAGAGCCGGAGCGTCAGGCCACCCCGGAGGAGCAGGAGACCCGGGATGCGGACTGCACCTGCGTGAGCGTGGAGAGCCGGAGGAGCAGGAGACCCGGGACTGCGGACTGCACCTGCGTGAGCGTGGAGAGCCGGAGCCGCAGGACTTCCGAGCAGACGAATACCCGTACCACAGTGAACCATGAAGATCTCAACCACCACCATCAGCGTCGTCGGGATAAACCTCGGGCTACTGATCCTCTACGCGATCGTCCTGGCAGTGACATCGCCTGAAGCGAGTCCTCACGATCTCTTCACAAGAGAGATGCGGATCGGTCTTCAGGTCTTTCTTGGCGCGATAGTGTGGGGGGGAGTCAACCTCGTTGCAGGAGGTGTTCTCTTCCTCTGGAAACGCTCAAGCCTTCCGGTCTCCCTTCTTCAGGGCTTCTTTCTGAGTGCCGCGCTCCTTCCGCTGATCGGCTTTTCGTTTTGTCTGGGGGGAGCCGTCCTTTCGCAGTAAAAGAAGTGGGATAAAGAATGGCCTTCAGGAAAAGAGCATGAGAAAAGGAAAAGACAAAGCTTCATCGATCATTACACGGGTTGTCGCGATCAACCTGTTGCTGATGATCCTCTCGGGGATTATTCTGAGCATCCTGTACAAGGATGCCGGTTCCGGGGCAGCAGGTATGTTGATCGGAAGTCTGGTACAATTCCTGCTGAATCTGATTGCGGGCGTTATCGTGATCATTCTGCAGAGAACCCCGATCCAACTGGCCCAGGGCTTCTTCCTGAGTGCCGGAGTCGTTCTGCTGATCGGCCTCTTCCTCTGCTTCGGTGCCTTCTCTTGATTTGGTCTCTATCTCTCCTCGATGCTAACTCTCCTTGATATGCTCGTAGTAGAACACCACCAGCACGCCTCCGGCAACTTCGATTTCGATCGCGTCCTCCGCCGCCCAGTTCGAGGCCCCCTCCTTTCCGCCGAAGCGGAGCGTGTCATCCTGCAGGTTCCAGTGCAGACCGCGGGTTGTGATACGGGCTTCCGGGAGGGGGATCAGCGAGACGCGGTTCCCCCGCTCGGTTGTCAGACGGAAGTTCTGCCGCACGATGTAGCCGATCGCCTCTTCCTGCCGGAGGTGAATGCGAAGCCGGTCGCTGAAGCGGGCCAGCAGGGAGAAGTTGTTCAGGACGTGATCGATCATTCCCCCTCCGGCCCCCAGGACTGTGGCGCGGTCGTGACCCGACTCGATGATCCACTGTAACGCCTTCTCTCCGTCGTAAACCTCCTGACTCATGTCCCGGATGATGTCGGTGTCGGCGAAGAAGGGATCGAACTGCGTTTCCCTGAGCGTATCCATATCACCGATAATCACGTCGGGCCGGATGTTCCGCTCGCGGAGTTTCAGGGCGGCACCATCGGCCGCCACGACGGGGAGACCGTTTCTGAGAAGCGCGGAGAAGATATCGGGTGAAGGGAGGTCGCCGTCGAGTGCGAGAATCGGTCCTCCGTGATATGCTTCGCCGGTTATCATCTCTACAGCTCCAGCGGATTCAGGGTGATCTCCCGCATCTCCGGTTCGGCCAGGTCTTCCTGCGCCTCGGCGGTGCTCTTGTATCCCTTTTTGTTCAGCACGTAGACCGGCAGTTCGTAGCGGATGTCGTGATCGATGAAGGGATAGGGACGGAAGCGGAACTCATCTTCCTCGCGCACCAGCTTGTATCCGGCATACTGTGCCGGACGGGCCGCTCCCAGCTTCGGTTCGGTGCAGTATTTGAGCGAAAACCAGTCGGCCATGCGGAGAAAAGAATAGCCGTGCTCGATGTCATTGTGGGTCAGTCCCATCGAGTCGCGAAGGAAGGCCCGCTGCCGCGCAAGGGTCACGAAGAAATCCTTCCAGATATCGGAGCGGTTGTTGTGGGCGTGTTCGTGGAGCGAGTAGGCGTGATGCGTGATGAGCATGGCGACGTAGGGTTCCTCTACAACGAAGCGTTGCGATCCGCGCATCCAGATGTCGTGGATCTCTTCGGGTGTGATCTTTCTGAAGTCGACCGGAAGTCCGGTCTTCTCGTCGATGCGGGGAGCCGCATCAAATTCCTTCCACCCGTTGTCGTGCTGGCCGGTTGCCCTGATGATGGCCTCCCGTCGCTCGTCATGCTTGAACCCGTGATCGCTCCAGCGTTCCAGCAGAAAGCCGGCAAAGGCCGCGTGGTCTTCCTGCTTGATGGCGATTACTTCCTTTCGGGTCTTCGTGATAATCATGTTCCGTTCCTCTCGGTTACTCTTCGGTGAAGGTCGTCTCCTTTCCCGCCTGTCGGGCCAGCAGTCCGATGATTTCGCGCGCCTTCGTCGCCGCCAGCTCCAGCGAAGCTTCATCGGAGCGTGCAAATTCTTCCGCAAACGTCTCCCCCCGCTGCGAGGCGGCCAGCAGCAGCTCGTTGTTCCTGCTTCTGAAGAGTCCCTTCAGTTGCGCGATGATGCGCGTATCGGCGTTGACGATCTTTACGTCCAGCAGCTCGGCCGGCGGAAGGTTCACGTAGAGCGTGTCGTTTCCGGTCCGGATCCTCTCCTCGATGTCGTCCAGCTTCACGCCGTAGGTGGCCACTGCGTGAAGCTCGGCCAGAAGTGTCGGATCGTGGAAGAGCATCGATCCGATGTCGTCCATGTTGATCTTTCCGGCCTGGTCGGCCAGCCGCTGCACGATCAGATTGCCCGACTCCTCACGTACAACAACCGTAAAGCGTAAATGACTCCGGACGGTCGTCAGTTCCTCGATTTCCTCGACGGCCTGGGCCAGACTGAACTCCTCGGTGAAGAGTGCCGGACGTGTGAAGAAGAACTGCCAGATCAGGAAGAGGATAACGGCGATGATCCCGATCAGGATCGT
>CAMLOB010000441.1 GCA_946481475.1 uncultured Chlorobiota bacterium
CTCAACTAAAAAAAGGGGAAGACCGGCCCCACCGATCTCCCCCTTTTTTCATGTTGCCTTTTGAGTTTTGCATTCACCTACGAGCATCCGCTCGTCGTCCCGCACTCCTCGCAGACATGGCAGGCTCCGTTCTGCTTGACCCGCATCGAGCCGCAGTTGCCGCACTGTTCGCCGGTATAGCCCTGGGCCCTTGCGGTGGCTACTTTTTCCTCGGCGTTGCTGCCGGTTTTTGTTGCCTGTGCGGTGCGGACCGAGCCGCCGGCTCCGTTTGTCCCATTCGTTCCACCGTTGGTCTCCCGCTTGCGGTACTGCTGGCGTTCCCACAGTTCACGTCCTGGTGAAAGCCGGGCGGCACCGGAATCTTCATCCCCCGGCCCGTACTCGATCCCCTCGGTCTCATCCACCGCCTTGATGTGGATGAAGTCCTCACGCCCCAGATACTCGTAGCCGATCGCCCGGAAGACGTAGTCGACGATCGACGTGGCGTTCTTGATCGCCTCGTGTCCCTGCACCGGCCCCGACGGTTCGAAGCGGGTGAAGGTGAAGGTGTCGACCATCTTCTCCAGCGGCATACCGTACTGCAACGCCTTCGAGGCGAGCACCGCAAAGCAGTTGAGCAATCCCTTGAAGCTTGCCCCCTCCTTGTACATGTCGATGAAGATCTCTCCCAGCTTGCCGTCCTCGTATTCTCCGGTCCGCAGGAAGACCTTGTGTCCGCCGACGGTCGCCTCGCGGACGAAGCCGTGGCGCCTCTTCGGCAGACGACGACGGTCGGCCCGGTGATAGACCTTCTCGACGATCTTCTCCTGCACCTGCTGCGGCCCGACCTGCTCGTTGAAGTCCTGTCCGCTTCCGACCATGTGGGAGGCGTCAACATCGATGTCACGGAGCGTGACCTGCTCGACGAGTTCGGACTCGGCCGAGACGTTCAGCGGCTGCGAGAGCTTCGAGCCGTCGCGGTAGAGGGCGATCGCCTTCAGCATCAGCTTCCACGACTCCAGGTAGACCTTCTCGACATCCTCCAGCGTCGCCTCGCGGGGCATGTTGATCGTCTTGGAGATCGCCCCGGAAATAAAGGGCTGGGCCGCGGCCATCATCTTCACGTGCCCCATGTAGGCGATATACCGCTTGCCGATCTTGCCGCACCTGTTTGCACAGTCGAAGATCGGCAGATGCTCCTCCTTCAGATACGGCGCCCCCTCGATCGTCATCGTGCCGCAGACGTAGCGGTTGGCCTCCTCGATCTCCTCTTTGTTGAAGCCGAGTTCGGCCAGCACGTTGAGCGACGGGTCGTTGACCTGCTCGTCGGTGAAACCGATCGACTTCAGGAACTCGTCGCCGAGCGAATAGCGGTTGAAGGCAAAGGTGATGTCGAAGGCGGTCTCCAGTCCGGATTCCACCGCATCGACCTTCTCGTCGGTAAATCCTTTTGCCTTCAGCGAGGCCCGGTTGATGTGCGGACATCCCTTCAGCGAGGCATAGCCCTTGATATAGGAGGAGATGTCGGCGATCTCCGCATCGCTGTAGCCCAGCCGGTTCAGTGCCTTCGGCACCGACTGGTTGACGATCTTGAAGTAGCCGCCGCCGGCCAGCTTCTTGAACTTCACCAGCGCGAAGTCCGGCTCGATACCGGTCGTGTCGCAGTCCATGATCAGCGAGATCGTCCCGGTCGGCGCGATCACCGTCACCTGCGCGTTCCGGTAGCCGTGCTCCTCACCGAGCGCGACGGCCCGGTCCCAGCACTCCTTCGCCGCAGCCGAAAGGTTTGCCGGACAGAGGGAGTGGTCGATGCCGACCGGCGTCACGGTCAGTCCTTCGTACTCACCCTCCGGAGCGTTATATGCGGCGCGGCGGTGGTTCCGCATCACGCGAAGCATATCCTTTGCGTTCCGCTTGTACCGGTTAAAGGCTCCGAGCCGACCGGCCATCTCGGCACTGGTCGCGTAGGATTCGCCGGTCATCACCGCAGTGATCGCTCCGGCCCACGCCCGCCCCTCGTCCGAATCGTACGGGATACCGGCACGCATCAGAACCGTGCCGAGATTTGCATAGCCGAGACCGAGCGTCCGGGTGTCGAAGCTGATTTGCGCAATTTCTCTTGAAGGGAATTGGGCCATCAGAACGGAGATTTCCAGAACGATTGTCCAGATACGAGTAGCATGTTTATAGCTTTCGACATCGAATATTCCGGTTTCATCATCGTAGAAATGACCCAGGTTCAGTGATGCCAGATTACACGCAGAATCATCTATAAAAAGGTACTCTGAGCACGGATTGCTTCCGTTGATTCTCCCTTCCTTCGGACTGGTGTGCCACTCGTTGATCGTCGTGTCGAACTGCAGACCCGGGTCGGCGCAGCTCCAGGCGGCGTAGTTGATCTTCTCCCAGAGATAGCGGGCCTTCACCGTCTTCGCCCTCTCCTCGCTCGTCCGCCACATCAGGTGCCAGTCTGCGTCCTCGGCTACCGCTTTCATGAAGTCGTTTGAAATCCGGACGGAGTTGTTGGAGTTCTGTCCGCTGACGGTATTGTAGGCCTCCCCCTCGTAGTTCAGGTCGTACTCGTTGAAGTCGATCTTCTCCATCCCCTGATCGACCAGCGAAAGGACGCGGACGATATAGTTGAAGGGGATGCCGCGGCTGAGGGCCCGCTGCACCAGACTGTGAAGTTCGGACGAGGGATCGGAATAATCGGTCCCCTGCTCCCGTCCCACCTCTGCGATCTCCGCCAGGAAGGCCCGGCAGATGCGCGAACCGGCCACCAGCGCAGCCACCTTCTGCTCCTCGACCATCTTCCAGTCGATGAACTTCTCGATGTCCGGATGATCGATGTTCAGGATCACCATCTTCGCGGCCCGCCGCGTGGTTCCGCCGGATTTCACGGCACCGGCTGCCCGGTCGTTCACCTTCAGGAAGCTCATCAATCCGGAGGAGACGCCGCCGCCGGAGAGGGGCTCACCTTCGCCCCGGAGTTCGGAGAAGTTGCTTCCGGTTCCGGAGCCGTACTTGAAGATGCGGGCCTCGCGGGTGACCAGATCGAAGATGCCCCCGTCGTTTACGAGGTCGTCGCTGACCGACTGAATGAAGCAGTTATGGACAACAACTCCATTTGCAGCGAAACGGGAGGTCGCAGTCTGGATATCGTAGACCGTTTCTTCTCCCACATAATCAATGGAGATCACCGTTTCCTCAGATGTCAGTCCCTTGTTCTTTCCGGAAACGGTCCGGTTGAGCTTCCTGAGCTTTTCTTTCTTCTCTTCCGAAACGAAACCGATCGAGTCCTCAAATTTGAGACGTTCGGAAGACCAGGAGATACTGACATGGTAAAGAGGATGTCTGTTCTCGCGTGAATCACGACCAACCGCAACGTTCGCATAGATGCCGAGACTTAACAGAAGGATTTGCACACCGTGAGCCAGCTCCTCGGATATTGTCGAGAGCACAACATCGCCGCTGTTGCGACCGTCGGTATTGCGGATTCGGACACACCCGTCGGCCTGAAACAGTGATCTGAGGAAGGCAATCTTTTCCTCCCGTCTTCCCTTGAATATTCTTTCAGGCACCTTCGCTACAAGCGAGCCGGCATCCAGCTCATACTGTTCAACAAAGTCGTCCACCACTTTCGAATCGAGTTTGACTATGCGATAGAGATCGTGGACATTTTTACGGGTTACGACTTTGTACTTACCGAAGATTGATGTGAACAGATCCGTGACGAAGGCATATTCATCCTCGTTAACCGTGATCGCTCCAAACAGTGTGGTCTTGTTATTGCGATTGTACTTTCCATAATAGCCGTCTCCGACAATCCATCCCGCCAACGCAGCCGACTTCACATCAATATCGGTGGTCTCCGAAGATTCTTCATCGAAGCCCGAATCAATCCCCTCACGATCAAGAAGGGTGTGCAGATCGGATATTACGGAGGTCATCTCTCCATGTCGGGATGCAACCGCATGAAGGTCTTCGCCGATCGATATGGATTCTCCGTATGGAAGGGCTGCCTGCAGTACTTTTTGTCCGAGTATGGTCTCAAGTTCATGCCAGCCGTATTGCCCCCCATCCTTTTCTCTTCTGTCGGCACTCCACACCAGATGGTCGCCGGTAAACTCGATAAAGTTTCCGTTCTTCAGAGTGGCTCGCCAGATCCTCCGGACACCATTATTTTTCACTGCCTGTACGGGAACAAAGTCATTCCCGTCAAACACCCG
>CAMLOB010000442.1 GCA_946481475.1 uncultured Chlorobiota bacterium
TTTTGATCTCTTCCGGACTCCATTGCCTCGATTCGGTAATGCCGATGTTATTTGCCTTTACCTTGACCGCATTCACCGTCCTTCCGAGCAACCGGGCACAGTAATGTGGGCCATAGAGTGGATAGAACCGATGAAGGCGTGCATAATCATCGGTTGTCCACCGTTGGTTTTCGGAAAACGGACCGGGCGTCGGTACCGGAACCCCGTCCGGCCATCCCTGGGGTCGTCGTTGTTTCCTCTGCCGGGACTTCTGCATCTCTTTGCTCACGATCTATTGGGACAGAAGGTTGAACATCTCAAGAGAAAAGAAAATACAAGCATGCCGTAATATGCCATTACTGGAACAATGAATCGATCCGCGGATGGGGAAGTGGTGGATTCCCATGATCTGAGTCATACGGATATGTTAGGTGACATAATATATCTTATCGTGAAACCTGTGCGAATGAGCTGTGAGCTATCAGCGTTGAGCCGGAACCCGGTCAGAGAGAAATTCAAAACCACAAACGAAACCACAGGCATGGTCTCTGCCCAACTTCTTCATTCGACATTCGCAAATCGCCATTCGACAATTGAATCCCGTCCCACTATTCAACAATCCACACCACTCAACCGCCTCCGCTCATATCTTGAAATAATTCACTAAGTTCCACCGTCGGTATCAGCCGTCAATCAGCACCGAGATCTTCGCTTCCCGATGCCGTCTACGCTACTTCGATATAAACCGATCCTCTCCCTGTCCGGCATCTTTCTTTTCCTTGCCGTGTGGTCTGCCAATGCCCAGTGGGTAAAACTGACCCAGTACAACGGCAAGTTCTACAACGAAGTCTATTTCTACGATCAGAATCTCGGTATCATTACCGGACATGACGGTTCGCTTCTCCGGACCTCCAACGGCGGGACAAGCTGGTCTTCAGTCACACTTCCGGGGGCCGGATCCTCGGCCAATCGTGATATCTGCTTCGTTTCAACCTCAATCGGATTCGTCAGCGGTGAAGACGGCATCTGGAAGAGTACCGATGGCGGGCTGAACTGGTCAGATATTACGCCGTCCGGCGTTTCCAGTGCAGGGAGTTCAAGCTGCTGGTTCCGCAATGCGAGTGTCGGCGTCTGGGGCTACGGACCGAGTTGCTTCGATTCGGTGGCCACGTTCTGGCGGACCACCGACGGCGGCGGCACGTGGACCAGTACCAGCGACACGGCAAATTCGATTGATGCAACGGTCGGCGGTATGACCTATGCCGGCGGTTCGTTCTATGCAGTCGGCGGTAGCGGTAAACTCTGGAAGTCAACCGATGATGGCATAACGTGGACTCTTAGCCCTACCAACTCCGGAGGTTGGCAAGAAGACCTGATCTCGTCTACGGCAGGACTCTTTATCGCTTCAGCGGACGGGACAACCTGCGGAACGAGCGGCAGCGGAAAGATTCTTCGAAGCACAAACGGCGGCACCTCCTGGACGACGACTTCCTTTTCGGGCACCATCATGTGGGGCGTCTCGATGTACTCCACGCTGGAAGGCTGGGCCGTGGGCGATTATGCAAAAGCGTATAAAACGACCGACGGCGGCGCGACCTGGAACGAAAGTTCATGCGGTCTGAAGGCGGGAGATCGTCTCGACGACGTCTTCATGATCAGTGCCACGCACGGCTTTGCCGTCGGTGACGGTATCTATCGTTTCGCCGCACACGAGTTTACCTCCGATCCCGATACGATCGATTTCGGCGATGTGATTATCGGTACATCCCGGGGTGATTCCCTGGCCCTGATAACGGCTATCGGTAACAGCGGGTTGGTGACGAACCGGGCTTTTGCCGGAGCAAACATCGGTGACTTCTCGTCGCCGGATGCCCTGACCGTGTCGCAGCCGGTACCTTCCTGTGCCTCGGCCGCCACGCGCATTCGCTTCTATCCTCTTACGCTCGGCGTGAAGACCGCCCGCATTGAGTTCACCCTTCAGGGAGTGACCGATCCTCTTGTCGTCCATCTCCGGGGCAAGGGCGTGCGTCCCAGAATTATCGGCGAGCGGACGCATCGGTTCGATACGCTGATCTGTGAGACGGAGATTCTCGACACGATCACGATCACCAACAACGGCGACTACCCTCTGGAGATCG
Organism: uncultured Chlorobiota bacterium; assembly: GCA_946481475.1. Next base: position 2,118 of record CAMLOB010000442.1, read on the forward strand.
ACAGCATTATCGCGGCAAACAACATCGGCATCTTCTCGGTCGAGGAGCCGTTGACTCCGGTGACGATTCCTCCGTTGCAGTTCCGGAAATTCGTGATCCGCGCCCGCGCATTCACTTCGGGAACTCTGGGGGGACGCTTCTACTTCTACACGAACGATCCCGATTTTCAGGATTCGGCCTGGACAATCGACGTCGGCCTCTACAAACACGATCTGGATCTTTCCCTGCCGGCCGACACGACGATTACTATCCCGCCGGCACCGCTGGGCGTACAAAATTCTGTCCGTCTGAACGTGCGAAACGACGGGACGCTGCTGCAGACGATTCAGCAGGTTTCGGGAGAAGGAGCCGATGGGACGATCCGAACCGGATTCGCTTCTCCGGTCCCGATTGCCGTCGATGATTCCGCATCAATAGAATTTACAGCGCGGGCCTCCGATACGGTCTCACGCTGCAGACGATTCCGGATCGTCGCCGAGCCGTGCGGTCGGGAGCGATTCGTCACCGTCTGCTATCAGGCAACCGAGGCCTCGCTCTCCCTCCCCTCTACCCTCTCGATGGTCCTTCCGTGCGGAGAGGGGGAGAACACGCTCGCCATGAAGAATCTGGGGAATGCCGACCTGCACGTCGATTCGATCCGGATTGAAGGAGCTGATCGGAATCTCTTCAGCTTCACCACTTCGGCAAACCTTCCCTTCATCATTCCCCCGGCCGAAAGCCAGAGCCTTACCGTCAAATTTTCGGGTGGAATCGAGCGGGGTAACCGGACTGCTTTTATGGTCGTTTTCCTCGGCGACGGGAAGACCGATACGGTCCGACTGGAAGTACAGGTGACCGGGCCGGAGCTGGTTCCTTCCGCCTCTCCTCTTGACCTCGGCTTCCTCTGTCCCGGCGATACTCTCCTGACCGGGTTGCTGCTTGAAAACATCGGGGAGAAGGATGCCTCCGTCGAGGTCTCGGTGACCAATCAGCAGCTCGATCTGATGCCGACCCCGCCGACCATTCCGGCCGGCAATTCGGATTCCATACGTTTCCGTTTGATTGCCGAAAAACCCGGTCCGTTTGAGGGGGCAATTCACGTGCACTACAAGCCTTGCAATCGTTTCGACACCATCAGGATCGTCGGCGAGGTTCTTTCTCCGGCTCTGGAGCTTGAGGTTCCCGAAATCAATTTGGGGCAGATACCGATTAACCGGGAAAGGATTGGTGAGACGGGGGTGTGGAATCGGAGTTCGGAGCAGGTGAACATTGCGCTGACCCGGTCCGGACATCCTGATCTGGTGTTGAAGTACCCCGACAACTCAGGACTGATACCGGCGACTGACAGCCTCCGGATCACTGTGGCTGTTACCCCGTCGCAACGGGGACCGGGTTTTGATACGATTGAGATTCTGGGAACGGGAATCTGCAAACAACTTCTGAAACTTCCGATCAGATGGAACGGAATTGCCGGTGGTCCCTATCTCTCCGAAGAGATCGACTTCGGTGATGTTCTGTGCGATGAAGTGCCGGTTGCAGTCCTTCGCCTCTACAATGGCGGGGATGAACTTCTCACACTGGAAGAGATCATTCCGTCGAGCGGTGAACGTGTCCGTGTGGAACCGACCGAAACGATCCCTGCTTCAATTCTTCCGCTCGATTCGGTTGAAGTGAAAGTTTACATGGAGGATCCGGCTCCGGGAAGCCTGGCCGAGTCGGTCCGGCTTGTCGTCCGGTCGGCTTCGGGAAAACTCGACACGCTGACGGCAAACGTCACGGGAAGGCGGCTTCTTCCGCAGAGCCGTTTCATTGATGAAGTGACCGGTCAGAAAATCACTACGCTCCGGCTGCCGACATTCTATTCCTGCCGATCCGAATCGGATACGGCGGTAATGCTGCGGAATAATGGAAATGTCGCCGATACGCTCGACATCGTTTCGCTTGATCCCGCATTGCAGATTCTTGCCTCCCCCCTGCCGGTCGTACTTGAACCGGGCATGTCGGTATCGGTGCCGATTCGGGTGCGGATAGCGGAGGAGGGAGAATACCGGATGATGTTGCGTGCATTCTCGCGTGTCT
>CAMLOB010000443.1 GCA_946481475.1 uncultured Chlorobiota bacterium
AGGCTTCAACCGAGATTCCTGCCGGTGAATGACCGGCAAACTCTACAATGCAATGAGAAAATCCATCCTTGCAGTTCAGCCAGTCCATTTCCCACCAGGCACTGATCTTTGCCGGAATCAGGACCGACTCGAGTCTGTACATTGCTACGACATCGAATTCCTGAGAACGATCCGGATACAGTTGTTCCCTGATCGCATCACATGCAAGACCCGCCAGCTTGTCGAGATGCGAAAGGATGTCCTGAAACAGCCGTACCTGTTCTTCCGAGACGTCCTCCTTCACTACATGAAAGTACCACGTCAACTTCCCGTGAGGCTCTTGCTCGGTTTCCAGCAGGAGATACCGGTTCTGATCGACTTTATCATACTCTATCCGTAATGTTCCCAGAACCGGGTGTTGAACCGCTCTTCGTCGAACCTTCATGGATATGATCGATACGTGTAAAAGCAAAGGCGATGTCTGTTCGGCAGACATCGCCTTTATCCTCATCTGCGGTACCCGGGGGGGGACTTGAACCCCCACGCCCCTTACGGGGCTTCGGATTTTAAGTCCGATGCGTCTGCCGATTCCGCCACCCGGGCGTGAACTCCGCATGCAGGAGTTCAGAAATTTCCTCTCATTTCAATACCGAATTCTGTCGCATATCGTCCGGAATCCGGGTCGATACGGAACGCGCTTCGGATGTGGACCATCGGAAGCGCGTTCACGGTACTCTCGTTCGAAAATTCCGTTCTTATCTCACGGAGATTATCCCTCGGACTTCTGCTCCCCTTCATCGGAAGTTCCGGCCTCTACCTCGCTGGGTTCGCCCGTCGCTTCCTCAGATTCTGCAGATGCTTCCGGAGCACTCTCTCCGACGGCTTCGGTTTCCTTGTTTTCGGTTTCCGTTTCTCCGGTCTCTTCCGAAGAAGCTGCAGAGGTCGTCTCATCTCCCCCCTCCGGAGAAGAACCGGCATCCGAACTTCCGGCTTCCGCCGTCTCTTCGGTCCGCGGCTCAATCTCCACACCCTGCGGATCGCCGTGAGCAACCGTGGCGTCACCCGCCTCGGCGGAGGATTCGATCACCGGAGGTCCGTCGGCCTGCGAAGATTCCGGAGCCGTGGGTTTCTCTTCCTTCGCCGGTTCCGCTTTCTTCTGCTGCGGTTCCTCACTCTTGATCTCGACGCCGAATTTCTCCCTGAAGGTTTCGGCGAGCATGTCACCCAGCGAGAAGTTGCCGACGGTCTCGGCCGATTTCATTTCGTTCGAGGGCTGTGCCGGAGTGGCCGGACGATCGAAGCCGTCACGCCGTCCTCCACGCGCCCCTCCACGGCCACCGCCGCCGCCGCTGCGACCACCACCACCACCTCCTTCCATCGGCAGACCGAAGATCACCGAAGGACGCTTCGGATCGATCTCGACGACGCGGACGGTCAGCTTGTCTCCCGGCTTCAGCTCGGTCAGCTTCCCGGCATCGCGCCCCATTCTTCCGCGCGGAAGGAATCCTTCCACTCCCTCGACCGACACCACGGCCCCCTTGTTCGAGAGCTCGCGAACCTCACCCTCCCAGGTCTGATCGCCGGTAAATTTTTCGACGATGCCCGGCCACGGATTCTCCTCGGCCCGCTTCAGGCTCAGGCTCATCCGCTCTTTCTCCTCGTCGACGTTCAGCACGGCAACCGAGATCTCCTGTCCGACCGAGAGGAGATCACTTGCCGAGTGAACACGCTGCGTCCAGGAAAGCTCCCGCGGACGGACAAGTCCGTCGATCCCCGGCTCCAGCTCGATGAATGCGCCGATATCGGTGATGCTGACGACCTTGCCGGTCTGAACCGATTCCGGCGGATACTTCTCGGCCACGCCCGACCAGGGAGAGCGGAGCAGTTCCTTTCTGCTGAGAGAGATACGCTTGCCGCCGTTATCGATCTTCTTGATGATCACTTCCACCTCTTCCCCCTTCTTCAGCATCTCGCTCGGCAGCTTGTTCCGCTCGTAACTGATCTCCGAGACGTGAAGAAGGCCGTCAACCCCTCCGAGATCAATGAACGCACCGAAGTCGGTCAGCGTGGAGACGCGACCAGTCAGGCGTGCCCCTTCGGTCAGGTTCTCAAGCAGTTCCTTCCGCAGAAGGGAACGGCGCGTGCCGGTCACTCTTCTTGCATCGGTCTCGAACTGCGTCATCTCCAGAATCTGCACCTCGTGCGTTTCGCCGACGAGGACATCGGAGGAACCGGAAGAACGGGAGATGGTCCAGTGAGACTGCGGAATAAAGACCTCAACCCCTTTGTAGTCGGCCACAATGCCGCCGCGGTTGACACCTTTGACTGTGACTTCAACCGGAGTCTTCTCATCTTTCTTTCCCTCCAGTTCGGTCCAGATCTCCCGCATCTCCTCAAGGGACATACCGGGCTCCTGCGGCGGAGCCTCCTCCCCTTCGGGTGTGGCCCCCTCTTCCCCGGCTTCGGCGGTCCCGCTCTCGGCAGTCACCGAAGGAGGGGCATCGGTGGAACTCTGCTGAGCTTCGGCCGGGGCTGATCCGGTTGAAGGTTCGGCGGATGCGGCTGCTGCCGGAGCGGATGCATCGGTCGTTGAGGAAGTTTCCCCCTGATCGATTGCCGGCTCCTCTGTTGCGGCAGGGGTGGAAGCCTCTGCGGTGACCGGTTGAGTCTCTGCGGAGGCCGATGGCTCCGCATCGGACGATCCGGTCTCCGGTGTTGAAGTCTCTGCGGCCGTTGTACCTTCCGGGGTTGTACTCTCCGGTGCCGTGCTCTCCACTCCAGTCTCGCGGGATTCCGGTGCGGTCTCGCTCGAAGGAGTCTCCTCCTGCCGGTTCCCGTTTTGCTCTTGTGGTTGGGTCGTTACGTTTTCCTGTTCCGTCATAGCGGTTGATCCGTTTGTTCCGAAATGTCGACGATAATTATCGGTTGGGTTCTGTCCCCACACTACTCAGGTCTTCCATAGGTTGAAAGACAGGCGATAAATATACGACAGCCCGGCGGAAGCGCAAATGGTTACCGACCGGAGAAGTCACACTGCCTGAACGTTTTCATATCTTGACGGAAGAATATGTTGAGATTCAGTGCTTTCCTGTCTATCGTTTCGGCGGCTCTTGTTCTTGGATTGCTGATTCATTTCGGCAATGTCAGAGAAGAAGCCCGCTACGTCGGCGTCGACGTCTGCGGCGCGTGTCATGCGACAACCTCTTCCGGCCTGGTCTATCAGGACTGGCAACGGGGACCGCATCAGCAGGCGTATGACCTTTTGCAGTCGGACTCGGCGCAACGCTATCTGCGTGAGCGGAATCTGGAGCCGGATGGTTGTATGGCATGCCACACAACGCTTGGTCGCGCAGGTCTGAATGAATTCGAGGAGCAACTGAACAGCGCAGGGGTCGGTTGCGAGCGCTGTCACGGTCCGGGGAGCGAGTATGTGCAGACGACGGTCATGAAGAACCGGGACCTGATGATGGCCTCCGGAGGCTCCCCCGGCAGTCTGGCCGATTGCTACTCCTGCCATGCGGAATCCCCCGCCGAAGCCGAGCATGTCTGTCCGTTCCAGAACGAGCCGTTTGATGCGGAGAGAGCCTGGGAAAGGATCGGACATTCACGCACACCGGTCGACACGACGGCATCGGATACCACAACAAGCGACAATGGGAAGATCTCACCGTAGATTCCAGCAGGGAGAACAAGGCAACATGAGCGAGGCAAACAAGGCAATCGGACTGTTTGATTCCGGCGTCGGCGGACTTACCGTGGCCCGGCATGTGATGAAGGTGATGCCGGGAGAGAATACCGTCTACTTCGGGGATTCGGCCCGCGTCCCCTACGGTTCGAAGTCGACAGATACGGTACGCTTCTACACGAAGCAGGCGATCAATTTTCTTGAGAGCAAGAACGTGAAGCTGATCATTATCGCCTGCAACACCGCAAGCACGATCGCTCTTGACCACGCGCGGGCGGCGCTCGACATCCCGATCGTCGGCACGGTGCCGGCGATCAAGCCGGCGGCCGAAATGTCGCAAAGCCGGCTGATCGGAGTCCTTGGGACCGAGGCGACCGTGCGCCAGCCCTATGTCGACGATCTCGCCGCGCGGTTCGCGCGCGATTGCACCATCGTCCGCCATGGCTCGCCCGAGCTGGTCGAGCTGGCCGAAGCCAAGCTCGCCGGCGGCGAGGTCGGCGTC
>CAMLOB010000444.1 GCA_946481475.1 uncultured Chlorobiota bacterium
ACTGGGTATTTGTAAGTATAGTCCATTTCTTCCTCTCTACGCCTCATTCAAAAGGGCGTTACAGACATTAAATCAAGGGGAGACAGCACACCACACATCTTTTCATCATTGTCCATATTCTACTTGAAATCCGGTTCACTTCCCTCACAAGGTCTAAAAACACATAAGATCCTTTTTGGTTACAAAACTGTAATCCACAAGATGCATTGGAAGGAAGGAAGTTTACTCTGCGGCATCCTGCCGGTACAGTCAAAGAGACACTTTTACCTCGCCTTGCAACAATCATGCCGGTAACATCGACGGATACAAAGCGTTCATGGGATATTCCTGACGCACTGTAGAATATTCCGAAAAAACAGAAGAGCGGCCAATGAAGTACTCTATAATTTTGATACTGTGCACTCTAGGACCTGGCCTGACGTTAGCTCCCGAGCAAGCGCGTGCCCAACCTCTTCCTTCTTCTGCAACAACCGATTCAACAACAGGTTCCGCTTCCCCTTTGATTCCTCCATCGTTTGCTCTTTTGCGCGATACGCTCTACGTCCATGATTCGGTCTACCTTGAAGTCAGACTGGACAAGCAAGCGATTTACCAGCATTTTCGGGATGGAACAACCAAGCGTTATCTATGTTCCACTGGAAATCCCCGCCAGCCGGACGCCATCGCCACACGTGAAGGCCTGTTCAACATACAGTGGAAATCCAGGCGGTACATGTCACGCCAGTTCCAGGTCTGGCTGAACTACTGGATGCCCTTTGACGGCGGCATAGGCTTTCACGGACTCGACGGACGTTCCTACTACCGCTACCTCGGTCGGCGACCGTCGTCGCATGGCTGTATCCGCATCAGCAACGAGACGGGAAAAGCATTGTTCGGATCGACCCCGAATGGAACGCTGGTCTTCGTTCACAGCGGAACTCCGGCCCGCATTTTGCAATTCGCCGACTCCACAGACAGCGGTCTGGAATTTCTCACCGAGGAACATCAAGAATTGCTGCAGCAACGTCTCAAGGCAGTCACAACACGCCGTGCCGGGGATACATCGCTGAGTATCCGATTAGCTATTCCATCGGGGAAGAAAACATTCCGCAAAATCGCCGTCGGCAATGCCGAAGGAATTGCACCGATACAATACCCCGTCACCCCTGTTCGTGTTCCGCTGCTCACGACTGTGCCGGAACTCCGGGTAGAGCCGACCAGAGCATACACGGCATTGCAGCCGGAAAACTTGTCGGAACCGGTAACGAGTCCAGAAGAAGGAAAACGTCACGAGAGTTGAAAGCCGGAATTCGGATCAGGCCCGGTCGGGACGAAAAAACTGTCCGGGTGCTAAGAAATCTCCGTTCCTTGCGTGTCATTCTTATACGTTCAGGTGTCGTCTGTAGTGAACAGGAATCCGAAATTCAGTATTCGGTAGCTCACCCGCCTCATCCCGCCATTCCAGATATCCCCTTCCGCCCAGAAACATAGGGAACCGGAGTGATGTCCGAAATTTCTACATTGGACAGAAGTTTTGACATCAAAATCGGAAACGGTCTGCAACTTATTGGTCGCTCAGTCCACCTCTCTTTATACATGTATCATCGATAACCGGAATTCGGGACACTATCGACAGAATCGCTATCGTTACCTGAAGCTTCGTAACCAATGGATTTTCTCCGAGTCGTTGCAGATTCACGGAGCATTTTCGCAACAGACGGGATGCAGGAATGCCATATGAACTACATTCGCTACCACAATACCGGCCTCTCCCACAGTCCAGCACAACACCCGATAGTACGGATGGGAGGATCCGTTCTGCTCCTGCTGCTGCTGCTCTTCTTTATTTCTCCCTTAAAGACTTCCGCACAGATCGTCTCGATCGGAAACGAGTATGTTTCCGCCTATGTCCACACCAATCAGCAGGCCGGGCGATTCTGGATCTCGGCCGGACCGAAAAAAGGGGGACAGCGGTATCTCTTCCACGGCAACACCTCTGCCCAGATGATTACCTCCAATCTCATCTTCCGGCTGGAAACCGGATTGAACAAGTATGAGTACTTCTGCAATACGACCGGCGATTTCTTTCTCAGAGGCGAACGTCCCACTATCGGATCAGACACGATCCCTTTCAGACCCTACGATGATATTCGCATAACCGATGACACCATTGAGCTCCTCTATCAAAACGATCTGTTGTATACGATCAAGGTGCGTTTCATCCTTGAAAGCCCGGCAACACCCTACGATAACGGCTCCGATATTCTGATAGAGTTCGACTACGATCTCAGACACAAGGTCCGCTCTCTGGGAATCGTCATGATGCTGGATGGCGACAATGGCTCGGCTCGGGGACAGACCAAATGTGGAGGGACCGGAGACTACTCATCGGTGATCACAACCGACGGCTATTTCCCCAGTTGCAAACCGGGATACAAGTTCCAGCCCCCGCAGGACAGCATCCCGGAGTTCTATCATATCGGGAACTTCGAATACAACCGCTCCTACATCGAGAGCAATCGTCTGCTGCCGACGCACAGACTGCGGGGCATTTCGAATGCGGGCAAGCCTCTTGATCCCCCGAACAGATTCGCCGTCGGCGATTGGCATATCTACCGGACGGCGGCGTGGAACATTGCCAACACCGATCAGGTCGGCGATGTCGCCACTGCCATGCAGTGGGATACGCTGAAGGGGAAAGGGACTGTTCGAACAGCTTTCGGCACAAACAATGAGGGAAGAAACAATGTTTTCCACTGCCGCGACGAGCAGATGTTTGCCGATATCCGTACGGTCAGACTGATCGAACAGGAGAGTGAAAACGGTCCCTACAATTACCAGAGATTTGCCGTCGAGATGTGGCTGTCGAACACGGCCATCTACGACGTGATCCATAAGAAAATCCGTCTGGTCACGCCGATACTTTCCGAACCGGAGGGGACCGAACGGGCGTTGCTGAATTCCTCCTCACCGCGTGACAGAGAGATCGTCATGCTTCCGGCGCAGACCGTCAAGTTGATCTGGTATCTTGACCTGAACCTGAATTCCGCCGACACGTTGATTCGCCTGCAGTTCGAGTTCGCGGACAAGGATTTCAATACCAATACCTACAAGGAATTCAACCCCTTCCTCGATGCCTGTACGCCCCTGATTACCGTCAAGCCCTTCCGTCCTCCTCCCAGAGATACGGTTCCTCCGATTATTCAACGCCTCGGATCGGGAAGAGACCAAACGGCCTACTGGAATTTCCGCACGTTCGACAGACACAACGGATTCAAGTATGACACGGGGCTGGAGGAGATCCGGGTCGTCTCCAACCTGCGGGACAACTTCAGGCTGACCTGGGAGCCTGATCCCTTCAATACGTGCGACACGACCGAAACGGTAAATCTGCGGGCGGAAGTGAACGACACGAATCAGGTGGCCCACATTGTCATCAGTGTGCGCGACTGCAATGGGAATATCTCGTTCGACTCCGTACACTATGACCCCCGCCCCGATTATTTCCGGCCGCAGGTGCTGACACGCGACAGCACCGGTTCATGGGATCCTGCAATGTGGCCGTGCAATGCCCGTACGCGGAGAGCAACGGTTATCGACAGCATCCATCAAACTTCCGAAGCGGGAGATTATGGGCTCGGTACAATCCGGGTTGTCTCCAGCAATAACTTTGCCCCCCCCGTCATTATCGATCAGGATGGAAATACGGATGGCTCCATCAGCGATTTCGATACGCGGGCAACCATCGTGCTGGAAGTGATCGATTCCACGCTGAACGCCGAAGCGGAAGTTCTCGTCACCGACTACGCGGGGAACGACACGACTCTCTACTTCTCTTACTGTACGATCGACGATTTCCAGCCTCCGGTGGTCCGCCATGTAAGAGAATCCGATATCCGCTGGCAAATAACCGCAACCGACAGCGCAGCCTGGGATCGGGGTCTGCTTGACCTTACGGTGATCTCAAGCAAAAACATTCTTTTCCGCGGTCAGGACGATTCGCTTCGGACAACTCCTCCAACCATCTCGAAGGGAACTCCGTTCAGTCTGCTGAACATCGAGGTAGCCAACCATTGTGAACCGGCCGAGTTGATCATCCGATACCGGGATACCTACTACGATACCGACCCGGCAAATCATGAGACCTACGACACGATTCGCTATGCCGGCATCCCCGATACG
>CAMLOB010000445.1 GCA_946481475.1 uncultured Chlorobiota bacterium
GTACCACGAAGCAACTGAGACTTCTGCAATTCGAGACTTTTAAGAAACCCTCTCAGGGAGAGAAAAATATATGATGATCCTCCTTGATTTCCCCCCCTCAAAGTCATAGTTTTCCCTCGATTCTTCTCCGGAACCCGTAGATCAACCTCCGCCCCGCACAGGGTGGACCCTGGAGGACAGTATGAACCGTTCGCTCCGGCTTGCCGTTATCGTTTCCCTCCTTCTTCTTCCGACCGTTATTCCGTCGGAACGCCTTGCCGCGCAGCAGTCGGTGATGATCTTCAATGTCGACACGAACGACTTCCCGGTGGTCGAGGCCGACCTCTATGTTCGGGGGACCGACGGTTTTCTTCTGCGGAATCCGGACACCAGCGATTTCAGCGCAACCGAGAACGGCGAGCCGACACGGATTCTGAGTTTTACCTGTCCGCCGTTCGATACGGTCGAGAGACTCTCTCTTGTTCTGACGCTCGATATTTCCGGATCGATGGATGAAGAAGTGGAGGACAGACGGAAGAAGCTGGACGTGGTCAAGGAGGCGGCGATCTATCTGATCCGGAACCTTCCGCCGGACAGAGTGGAGTGTGCGGTCACGGCGTTCCACGGGACGAGTTATGTGGTTCATCCCTTCTCGAACGATACGGCCTCCCTGATCGCCGCCATTGCCACGATTCCCCCGGCCAGCAGTCTGCCGACCGGATCGACCGGGACCGACTTCAACGCTGCGCTGACCGCCCCCGGGACCGGCGGACTGGACGTTGCCGGGCGCGCGCTTCCGGCCCGGACCGTTATCCTGATCACCGACGGCGAGGGGGATGCCGACGAGGCCGATATCCTGAGCCGAGCCGACGCTTACGACGTGATGGTCCACACGATCACGATCGACCGACCGAGCACTCCCTTCATGCAGACTCTGGCCAAGAACACCGGCGGCCTCTGGTTCGAAGAGATCAACGACGTGAACTCGCTGAAGGAGATCTTCTTCACGATGCTCCAGCGCTCTCTCCGCATCTACCCCTGCCACATCAGGTGGCTGAGCAAGGTCACCTGTTCCTACGACAAGCACTTCGCCCTCACCTATCTTCCGATCAATGCACGGGGATCGGTTCACTACCGCGCCCCGGAAATTCTGAAGCGGCGCCTGAACATCACACCGCAGAGTTTCCGGTTCGGTCCGGTGGAACCGGGAACGACCGTCGAGCGGCCGTTTATCATCGTCGGACAGAGGGACACGATCACCATAGGAGAAGTTCAGGGCATATCGGCCGACTTCACGATCCCGGAACTTGAGGCCGATCCCTCTCTCTTTCCCATGACGGTAGTGGCCGGGGACACGATCAGACTGACGATCCGGTTCTCGCCGCAGGAAGAAGGAGTGAAGCAGGCAAATCTCCGGTTCATCACCAACCGCTGCGATGACCCGATCCTCTACTGCGTCGGTGGAAAGGCCCCCTTCGCACCGACCCCTTCGGATCTGCGACTGACCCACCCGAACGGCGGGGAGGTATTCAACGTGGGAATCGACACGGTGATAACGTGGACAGGTATTCATCCGGCCGACGCGGTTCGCCTGGAGTTCAGCATCGACGCCGGCGTGACCTGGCAGACGGCTGCGGAACTGGCCCTTGCGTTGCGCCGGGACTGGCACGTGCCGAACACGCCGAGCAACACCTGTCTGGCGCGGGTGACGGAGCTGAATTCCGGCAGGATCCGCAGGACCTTCGGACAGGGAAAAAGGATATACGACGCTCTCTTCACTCCGGATGGGAAACGCCTGATCACATGCGATCAGGCGGGAGCGATCAAAGTCTGGGACATTCAGACCGGACAGGTCGTCAACCAGATCAATACCGCTCCCGGAGGGAAGCTGGCCCTCAGCCCGGACGGCAGGATGCTGGCGGTGGCCCACGGCGGACAGATGGTCACGATCTGGCACGTCGAGTCGCGATCGGCGGTCGCCCTGATCCCCTACGGTTACGGCGGAAACGCATACGACCACAAGGCTCTCCTCAGCTTCACGCCGGACGGCACACGGCTGGTGCTGACGCTCCACGAGCATCTGCAGAGAAGTCCGGTGGCCCACACGCTGATGATCTACAACATCGAGGAGAAGAAAATCAAACGGACGATCTTCGACGATCGGCAGTTCTACCGCCACGGTCGCTTCAGTCCGGACGGCAATCACTTTGCGATCGCCGGCGAGGAAGGGATCATCCAGGTCTGGAACAGCACGATCGACACGCTCCTCTACGAAACGACCGACACGAACGGAACGGTCCGGCAGGTGGAATTCAACCATGACGGCACCCGTTTCTACACCAGTGCGGCAGTCGATTCAACCGGCTCGTTCCTGACCGAATGGTCGACTGAAAGCGGAACGCCGTTGCGGAGGTTCGTTCTGCCGAACACTCTCTACGACTTCGATCCCGGCGCAGTCGACATCCTGATGACCGACAGCCTGGCGATTCTTCGCTCGCCTGAGAACGGAACGCTTCTCGGAGAGTTCTCCGGTCACGTCTCCCGCACGCTCTTCTCCCGCTTCAGTCTGGACGAATCGATGGTCGTGACCGGCGGCGAGGACGGCTACGCCATTGTCTGGGATGTGGAGCGGGGCAAACAACCGAGTGATCTCTCCGATTCACTCTGGGCGATTATCGCCCCCTACCTTGAAACGGTCGACGTCGACTTCGACTCGGTGGCGGTCGGCTACGACAAGGATTCGATCATCACGAAATATCTGTTGAACACCGGCACAGCCGATGCGGAGATCACCTCGATGCGGATCGGCGGAGCGAACCGTCGGGACTTCCGGATCATCTCCGGAGACGCCCCCTTCACGCTGGACGCCGGAGAGGTCCGGCCGGTCGGCATTCGATTCACGCCGGGGGATACCGGAATCCGAACGGCGGAAGTGACCATCGTGGCCTCCTCCGGTACGCTCAGGGCCGCACTCGCAGGAGTCGGCGTCTTCCCCGATCTGCTCGGCGACACCATCGACTTCCTTCAGCGGGGCATCGGCACATCGAACGACAGCACGGGCTTCGTGATCCACACCGGCACAAGCCGGTTGCAGGTTGACTCGATACGCCTTGCCGGACCGAACCCGGAACAGTTCGGCGTCGGAACGTTTGCCCCCTCCTTCCCGCTTCGTCCCGGAGATCGACTGAAGGTCCCGGTCAATTTTTCTCCGACGCTGCGCGGAAACTGGCAGGGGGACGTTGAAATCTTCCACACCGGGTTCGGTTCTCCGGCACGGGTCGTATTGCTCGGCGAGGGAATCAAAGAGGACCTCCCGTTGCTTCTCGTCCCCCGCACGCTCACGTTCTCCCTGCAGACCTGCACTCCGGCGGAACAACGGCTCCGACTGCCGATGTATAATCCCGGCGAGGCCGACCTGAAGCTGACGGAGATAACGCTCGAAGGAGATCATCCGGACGATTTCACACTTCTCGAACCTCTTCCCGCAACGATCCCGCCGGGAGACTCGGCGGAAATCATCGTCACCTTCCTGCCGACCGACACCGGGAACCGCTCGGCCGTCGTGCGGATCGCAAGCAACGGAGGGAATCAGACCGAAACGCTTGTGGAGTTGAGCGGACGTCTGGAGGTGGTGCAGCTTGAGCTTGCGGAGGAAGAGATCGACCTGGGAACGATCTGCCGGGGGACGGAGACCGGCATCGGCTACGTCCTGAAAAATTCCGGAAACCGATCGACAACCGTCCGGGTGGACGCCGAACTGACGGGGCCGGACGGAACATTCTTCCTGACACTTCCGGCATCCTTTGACCTTGCATCGGAGGAGAATCATGAAGATCAGATTCTTCTTGCAGTGGGAGATACCCGAGGAGAGTTACGGGGAACCCTGACGTTCCGCGACACGGTCTGCGGAACCGAACAGGTTCTGACGTTCAGGGGAGTCATCGACGGTCCGGATGTGAAGATCGATTCGGTCCCCATCGTCTGCGCCGGCGCTCCGGTACGGCCGACGGCAGACGGAGCCGAACGCTATCGGTGGGAACCGTCGGGTGATGTTGATTGTCTCGGCGATCCGGACTGCGCATCTCCTCTCGTCCGTCCGATGCAAACGACAACCTACATCGTCACCGGCTACGACGCCGACGGCTGCACCGGCATCGATTCGATCAGAGTCC
>CAMLOB010000446.1 GCA_946481475.1 uncultured Chlorobiota bacterium
AGGCTCCGGTGCAGTTCCAGAAGCCGTTCGGAACCCCGTTCCAGTCCGAGCGCTGCGGCAACGATACCGATCACCGCCGAACGGCTCGGGAATTCCCCTTCCTCACGAAGTTGTCCGAACCCTTTATCTGCAAAGCTCATCATCGGTCCCTGCAGATGCAGAAGAAAACCATCCATCAGGCATTCTCTCCCGACCCGTTCGAGCCGTTTGCCGAGAGATGTTTCATCGTCTCATCTTTCATCCAGGAGAACAGCTCTCCAAGTGATGCGACAACCGTGACGTGCGCCGGGGTGTTCTTCTTCAGTTCTTCGCGCGCCGCCGAATCTGCGCAGAAGAGAGCCGCCCTGTCGTTCAGACCGTAGCTTGTGACCAGATCGTTGTAGTGACCGATCAATCTCTCCCGCGAGGTTCGCAGGTATCCTTCCTCGCCGCTGACTGCGTGCTCGAACGCATTGGCCAGAGAGACCGGTACTCGCTGATCACGCAGAACAACAAGCGCGGTGTCGGCAAGGGAATGGGAGGCAAACGTGTTCTGCTTGCCGCTCGGCGTCACATGACATGCGGCATCGAGAACGGCGGCGAGTGAATCGACCGCCTCTTCATGCGCTCCGGACATGTTCCGGATAAGTAGAGGGAGGTTGCAGGAGAAGTACTTGTAGAAGCAGGCGGAGTTGAACTCAACCTCACCGATATGTCCGCTTCCGCGCTCCTCTTCGGTTGTGGTGAAGTCGTCGACGGCGGTGAACCAGTCGGTCTCCGGCATCACCCCGTGCGTACTGATCGCATGGGCCACCTGCATCGAGGCGTCGACGTTCGTGAACTTGTTGGCGTCGTCGGTGGTCATCCGTCCGAACAGGGCCATGTCCACGCCGTCGGCCGGGACGCGGTTCAGACCGATGGCTTCGGCAGCCTCCTCGGATATCGTCTTGGCTTTTGTCCCTTCGTTCAGGGCGTTTCGAATATAGTCGACCGATCTGTCGATTTCTCCCTGTGTCAGAAAAACGATCTGGCTTGTGTGAAGCTCGCGTTTCGAATCAAGTTTTCCGAGGGCTCCGGCAAATCCTTCACATGCTTTCTTCAGCGATTCGAGTTTCTTCGTATCACCGTTCAGCTCCGGAGCAATTCTGTTGTAGATCATCTGCGGTATTTGCCTCGACCGTGTCGAAAGCTTCTTCCCCAGCTTCTCTTCCAGATAATTCGATGTCCTGATCGACCGCTTGATCGCTTGTGATGAAATGCGGGCGCGATCCGCTCCGCCGAACCGTGCGCTCTTCGGACGCCCCATGTCGTCACGATTCAGGTTTGCCGGGGCGTGTGAAGTCAGTGAATGCAATTCGATAATCATCTTCGGTCACCTTAGGAGTTAAATATGTTGTTGGAATGTTCTCGGATTTCTACTCTTCGCTCTTCTCGTTCGCTTCGCCCTTGTTTCTCCCCAGATTCCGCATCCGGAAGAAGTCGGAGGCCCACTGGTTCCCTGCCCGCTGGGCAACCCGGTCGGAACCGTAGAGAAAGGCAAGCGTGTTGCCGACCTCTTCAATGGTCCAATCAACGCCGAGTTTCTTGCCGTCAACCAGACGGAGCGCTCGGTGAAGCGCGGCCATGCGGGCATCCTTCCCGGCGGTCAGCAGTCGCATTAAACGGCGGTCGTTCATGCCTGCTTTGTAGAAGGCTTGGCCGAGCTTCAAATCGGAATCGTGATCTCCCGAGGCCGCCCGCATCGCGACGATGACGGCCGCCTGGTCGATGGTCTCCAGTTCACTCCGTTCCCGCCGGAATTCTTCGCTGCGGTTTGCCTGTTTTTCCCCTTCAGTCTCTTCGACAGGTGGGGGAGAGGGCTGGTCCTCGGTTTGCCGCACCTCGCTTCCATCGTCAGTTCCATCGGCAAGGGGAGCAAAGGGGGAACCGATCCAGCCCCAGATATACTGGCGCATCTCCATCGTCGGCTCTCCCGACGCTTCGGGTTTGAACCGTCTGAATGCCGCACGCATCCCGCTATAGTTCGGCCCTCCTTTCGTTGTCTTTGTCCATGCACCGGCCAGCCGTGAAAGCGCCTTGTAGGCGTAGATCGCCTTGTCCTTGTGCGAGAGGCCCGGCGCATGTTCCTGCAGTGTTCTCTGTTCAACCATCGGTTCCCTCCTCAACAGGGTTGGGTTTGTTCTTCAGTTTTCTTCGCTTGAAAATGTTCGCGTCGATCTTCGCCAGACCTCCGTTGAAGATCCCCTTTGCGGTATGAGCGGCGATCAGGAAGTCGGGGGAGCGGCTGTAGGCCGCATCGTTGAAATAGCGGTAGAAGATCCGCTCGGCGTGCCGGGCGATTCTGTCGGTCCAGTCGTTCCGCAGCCGGTCGGAGTTCTTCCCGATCTCATCGGCTGTCCGATAGGTTCCCAGTTCCCGGATAATTGCGCGCAGTTCCTCTCCGGCGTTCCGCCACAATTCTCTGGCGGCGTCCCGTATCGGACCGGAGTCGTCGATGTAGGTCGTCAGGGAGATGCTGATGTTTCCGCTCTCGTTCTCTTCAATCTGTGTTCCTTCCAGCAGACAGATCTGCACACAACGGCGGAGTGTGTTTTCAACCGAATCGGTGATCTCGGTCAGTTTGTTGAGAAGCTTTTCCGCCTCTTCCATCGCTTCGGTCCTGTCGCCGGCTCCCGATCCGAGAATCGGATAGGAGAACTGTTCGGTCTCATAGCCTCCATGTACGTTCTTCTTCGAACTCAGCATGTTGAATCCGAAGCAGAGCAGATCGTAGCGGGGAGAAATTTCCAGATCATCATCCTCCTCAAGAACTTCATGCAGTGCATAGAGTTGTCTGAGGGTGGGAGCGATGTGATACTTCACCCCGTTCCCTTTTACGGTCACGGGCTGTTTGCCGGTGGCGTAGAACAATCCCCCCATCTCACCGATCAGCCCCGTCTTCTCCCTGACCTCGATATGAGTCGTAAAGTCCGGCTTGTTCTTCGGACTAATGGTCTTGTACGGAGCGTTCGGATGTCGGAAGAAGCTCTGCCGCACCTGCAACCCGTCATCCCGCTCGACTGTTGCACCGAAGCCGATGCCGGTGGAAGTCACCGCAACGCCGGTTCCGGCCCGGTCGCCCGGAGCCGGCACGTCACCGGAGAGAACGCAGCGGCGCGGTTCCTCAAGTTCCTGAATCTCCATCCACAGGTTTGCAACGGTCCAGAACAGACCGGAGCGGAGGGAGATCTCTCCCTGCGGAACTTCCGGGGCATCCGGCAGCCGGTTCCACATCCAGTCATCGTAGCCTTTCCCCGAACCTGCCGGCCGGAAGTAATTGACCTGCTCGGCCGATGTGAGAACGTTCAGCCAGATCGTCCTGCGAAGAGATTCCGGATCGATGATGAATGTCCGGATTTCAAGGTCGCCGGTCGTTCCGGTCAGATAGCCCCTGCCTGCCGACTTCTCGTAGAATGTTGAACGGCTGAAGAGGAGCAGGGGAATCTGGTCGAGCCGGACGCACCAGTCGAGGGCCGGACGGTTGAGGAACTCCTTGTCTCCTTTCTTGACGGTCAGGAGGATCTCCGAGTTCCCCAAGCTTCTTCAGTCTTCCCTTTCCGTCCCGTTCCGGCTCCGGTCCCTGCATGAACCGCACTCCCTCGTCGATGCCGAAGAGTTCCCGGTGTGGTCCGATCCGTTCCTCGAACTCCTCTTCGCTCATTGGCCGCTCAAGTCGGTCGGCAAGTTCTTTCACCGTCGCCGGTTCGATGAACGCCTGCGTCAGCCCGACCAGCAGACCGAGAGCGGCGATGTTCAGGTATTCCAGGGGATAATCGAACCGGGGAGGATAGTCGGTCTCCCCGGTCATGATCTCCCGCCACGTCAGCCGAAGCTGTTCCGAAGCTCCTCCGTCCGGCGGTCGACTCCGGATCAGGAACTTCTGATGATCAAATACATTCATACGCCATCCTGTTTGTTGAAATGATCAAGTCTCCAACACCCTCTATGTATTCTTCCGTCCTTCTCTATAGCCGGTCTGCAAATCCTAAGTCCTGCGAACGCAGGACGCCGGTCTCTAACCCCGGTCGCCAGACCGGAGGCCCCGAGACCTCCCCCACACTCCCAGCCCCGTGAACGCGGAGCGGTGGTCCCTACCCCCGGTCCGGCGACCGG
>CAMLOB010000447.1 GCA_946481475.1 uncultured Chlorobiota bacterium
CGGTGGGCCTTCTCAAGATTCTTTTCGGTGAAGCGGATCGAACCGGCGGCGATTAGGTTCCGCACTTCCGTCAGCGCATCGGGGTTCCACTCCCCCGGTCTGTCCAGCAGCACAACGACCGCATCGATTTCGGTCCGGTTGTCCCGCACGAACTCGCAGAACTTCTGCAGGTAATCATCCGGTTTGTACTCGGCCCCGGCGCCGTCGCGGATCAGGAATGCCGAACTCACCTCGTCGGCCGCTCCGTATGCCACGGTAAAGACCCGGTCCGGACGCGGCCAGGTGTGCAGGAGCTTCTGAAACGCGGAATCGCACAGGATTTTCATCGTGGCGGCGAAGTCGTTCCGGAGGGCGTCGGGGAGTCTTCCGGCCCATCCACCCAGATCGCCGTCGGGTATGAACCGGGCGAAGAGGTCGCGTCCCTCCCCGGTCATCTCCCTGTCGATCCGTCGCAGCCGCTTGACCAGGCACCGGATGTTGTACTCCCGATCGCGATTCTGCCGGATATCCTCGATAATCTGCTCGACGGTGCGGGAGGGGCGTTGCGGCGGATCGGTAGTGATCGCGGTCGCCCCCCTGAAATACTGCAGCAGCGTTCCGTCGAAGCAATCGAACAGGGTGAAGTGTGACTTGTCCGGGAACTTCTCTCCCCTGCGCGTTCCCCGTCCCACCATCTGTTCGAAGAGGATACGGGATTTTACCGGACGAAGAAAGACGATGTATTCGAGGTCGGGGATATCCACCCCGGTCGAGAGCATATCGACCGTAACGACGATCCCGGGCAACTCGCGGTTGCGGAACTCGCGAATGCGTTGCAGCGGACGGTCGACCCGTCCGGTGATCTTCCGCACGAACGCATCCCCCCGACCGAAGACATCGCGGGCCAGATCGACCAGTTGATCGGCGTGCGAGGTATGGGGGAGGTCGTTGACGGCAAAGATCAGCGTCTTCGGGAACCGTCCGTACTCCCGCTGATGCTCCTCGGCATGGCGTCGTATCTCCTCCAGAATTTTCCGGTTGGAATCCGGGGCGGTCACCTTCGCCTCGATATCGGAGGTCTCGAACTGCCGTTCATCCTCCAGCAGATCGAGCCTCTCGGCACCGGTCTTCGTGTCGATCGTCCCGACGGTTTCCCCTTCGCTCAGGAAGAGTCCGTTCATGCGGACATTCGATTTGATCGTCACCACATCGTAGTCCACCAGATAGCCTTCGCGCACCGCCCGCTCGTATTCGTAGCGATAGACGACATCCCTGAAGTAGGCGGTTGTGTGGCTTGCCGGAGTCGCCGTCAGTCCGATCTTGATCGCATCGAACCGGTTCAGCGTATCCCGCCAGACGGAGAGTTCGGAACCGGTATAGCCGCGATGGCATTCGTCGGCGATGATCACGTCGAAGGCGTGGCTCGGGATATTCTCCCGCTCGGCATCCTCCTCCATCGGTTCGTCGGCGATCTCCAGACCGGCGTCACGTCCGAACAGGTTGATCGCCATACGCTGTATGGTGGAGACGTAGACAAAGACATGGGTCGGCTTCGGATCCAGCAGATAGGAGGCCGGCAGCACTTTCGGATCGAACGTCTCCCCTTCCTCCAGATCCTCCCGCTGGAATCGCTGGCTGTAGACCTCGTAGATCTTGTCGAACTTCAGTCCCGGCTCCGCCTCGAACGAGGCGAACGTCTTGACGGCCTGGGCGGCGAGGGCACGACGATCGACCAGAAAGAGAATGCGCCTGGCGACTCCGGACTTCATCAGGCGGTAGACCTGATTGACGGTCATGAACGTCTTGCCGGTCCCCGTGGCCATCGCCACTAACATCAGGCGTTTGTGGTCCAGGATCGCCTGTTCGATTGCGTTGTTGGCTTCAATCTGGTAGGGACGGAGTTTCGGATGAGTGTTCGGGAGCAGGCGAAGCTGTTCGGCAGCCTGTTCGGCATCGGTCAGCAACTTCTCTTCCAGTGCCGACGGAGTATGGAACTGATGGACCTGGCGCGACCGGCTGCGGGGGTGGCGGACGTCGCGATGCCAGATCACTTCCCCGTTGGTCGAATAGAGGAACGGGACATGGAAGCCGTCGAAATCGAACGGACTTTCCTGTACGCCCCGGGAATACCGCTCGGCCTGCGTCAGCACCTCCTGCGGTCCGACGGCAAGTTTCTTCGCCTCCACCAGACCGAGAATTCTCCCCCCGACGCAGAGGGCGTAATCGACCGGTCCGTTGGCGGTCGGGAACTCTTCGATTGCGCAACGTTCATAGCGATCCGGCGGACGACCGGAATCATAGGGGGCAACGGTCCAGCCCGCTTCGGTCAGTCGTTTGTCAATCCGTCGTTTCCGCGTCTGTTGTTCCGACTCGGTACCGCCACGTGGAGTAGAAATCTTCATTGACCGGCGACAATGCGTTTTGTGGGCAGAGGGGCTGCACCACACATCGGTGCAGCGTTCGGCGGAAAGATATGATTGTGGCCTCAAAAACGGTCGGTCGGCGGGGAAAAAGTTCCTGTTCTACGCACCGTAAACGGCAGGTTCCTGAAGGTAAAAGATGTGTCCGGCAGTACTCCTCCCCCCTACAAACCGCAGTCGGTTCGCCCTACGAAAAAGCTCTGTTCGCAGCGATCCCGGTTCGACAAGTCATCACTCGTATCGAACCCCACACTTCCGACTTCCTTGCCGCAGAGGTTTGTGATCTCATCTGCCGGGACCATGGGCCTACCTCCGATTCCGTAAGGAAATCGTACCGGACGGGAAGTCGCTCAACTCAGCCGGTTAACGTCGAAAGAGTGCGTACGGGATAATTACGTAGCAGTCCACATCGTATCATAACCTATATTACTTATGCTCTCTGTGTGCCGGCAAACGAGTGCATTTACTTCGCTATGTACAGCGAAGTCATTAACAATACCCTTCATCAAAGAACGGAGACGTTATTATGCGACAGTCTGCCAGGGGCACTTTATACACCGCACTCTTATTCGTTTTTCTGTCCACCCTCTCTCTTTACAGTCAATTTGAAAAAGTAATTGATCTTCATTTCAGCATCGACCAATTCGGAACAGGGATGCAAACCACACCGGATAACGGTTCCATTGTTGTAGGCAACAACATTACAAATGCCGGCAACGACGAGGCGTTTGCTGCCAAGTTTGACGAAGACGGGAATGTTCAATGGATGAGAGAATATCCCTCAATGAGCGGAACCTATGACTTCGTCAGGTTTACCGATGTCGATCTGTTATACGACGCCTCCGGCACTCTGCATGAAGGCTATGTCATCACGGGATCCGTTGAAAAACCTAATGTCGATGATCGGGACATTCTGGTGGCAAGAATAGACTTGCAGGGTCAGGTCGTATGGAGTACGACGTACCAGTCCCCGAAGTTCAATGACGGGAACATCTATCAGGACGAAGGCCTGGCCGTTATCCAGGACGGGAACGGCAACATAGCGGTAACCGGTTATACTAACGGCGATGAGGTAACATGCGGGCAGGGAAACGTCATCGGTAGCAGAGCAGACATGTTTCTCCTGCGACTTGACCCGAACGGAGCGTGGTTAAGCTGGGCAGTTGTGGGTGAGGAGATTTTCGGCACACAACCTCACTTTCGATACATGACAGGATACGGATTGACGGAGTACAACACCGGCGGGCTTCCCAGCTACATTGTAGTGGGGACCAGGAAGCAGGCGTTTGCATTTGATCCGGCGGTACCGGAGACCTGCACCCAGCAAGTCTCCTACATGACGCATCTGGCAAAGTTCAGCAGCGCAGGCCAGCATCTCTGGAGCAGGAACATTCCCGACCCTCCGGCGCAAATGGGACTCTGGTGGTCGGGAGACCACGGATATGACGTCATACAGACTCAGGATGGAGGGATCGCCCTTGTAGGTGCCCTCAACGGCTCTATCGGATCGTTGCTTGACGGAGTCTATGTAGTAAAGACCAATGCCAACGGTATGGTAGGCCCCGGTTTTCCCAACACCTGGTCCAGAGAAATTGCAACTGTAAGCGGAGGCGGTCTCTGCTTTTCGCAGGCCAGCACATGGGAGGAAATCGGCAAAAGCATAGTTGAGACTGACATTGGAGATTTTATTATTACCGGTACTAAAAACAACTGCACCAGCAGC
>CAMLOB010000448.1 GCA_946481475.1 uncultured Chlorobiota bacterium
CTGTAGGTAAGTCCGGCAGTCCAGACCGAGAGAGGGGTCAGCGCAAAGGCCTCCTCTCCCCCTCCTCCTTGAGTCTCGACAAGCACATCCTTCGCTTCGGCTCTGCTATAGTGAAGGAAGAGAGAGCCGACAGAATTACTTGTATAGATCTGCGGCACGACCAGCGCAACCCCCAGCATGGGAGCCTTCCCTTCAAGATTCTCACTGAAGGGATAGGCCATGCCCCCTTGCGCCACAACACCCGATTTCTCCTGTGTCTGGGAAAAAGAAGGAGTGTACAGCCCGAGAACAACAGGCAGGACAAGTACAATTCGGAGGACGGGTTGCATCATAACGACAAATGATAGTAGTGACCGGATCAGGAAGTGTTCACCAATGAGCCATAGACAGGCAATCGGACAGGCACATTCCAGCCCACCGGCAGCTTTCCGGAAGCTGTTCAGTCCCTTTCCAAGGTTTTCGATGGTTCAGGGTCGGGTTCGGGCATACGAAGGAGACAAGACGTTCCGGATCGTTCAGCCCCCTCACTTCCCCTCACTCAGCATCCGCAACGCCGTCAGTACACGGTTCGCCTCGATAAACAGAGGATACCAGTCTGATGATTCATCTTCGGTCACTTCCACAGCCTCCGTCTGGGTGTAAACGCCTCTGTTGGTCAGCAGATGGAACCGGACATGATTCTCTTCAGGGAGTTCTGCAACTCCGGTCGGCACTGTCCTGCCGATATAGTCGGCACCTTGACGGACATAGGAGACGGCAACGGCCCGCACGTCGGCGTGACGGCCACCGCCGATAATTCCGCCGCCGGTGCTGAGGTACATGCTGGCATCTCCGGTCAGATAGGCGACGACCGTGACGATCCCCTCCCCCATGTTCCAGTCCATGACAATGCCGAACACCACCGGACGGTCAGCCGGAAGCTGAAGCCCGAGCTGTTCGGGAGTTACTTCAAGCGCGATGGTGCGCAGACGCTCGTAAGGATTCTCCTGCGGCGTTCCGTTCTTTCTCTGCTCTTCCGTTCCGGTCGACATCGTGTTTTCTGGTATGTGATCGATCATTACTTCGGGCACACCTAACTCCTTACGGTTACCGTACAGACTTTCCGTCCACCTGCTTGGTCACGGTCCCCTCCTCCTGCCCGGATGTCCGGCGCAACTCCTCGGTATACGTGCCGAAGGTGTTGCGGCAGCGGACCACCATGCTCCAGGACGGGATCTCTCCGCAACAGTCGACCGTCAGCTCAATTGTCCGCACAAGTGTCGGCGCGAAGTCGGCCGGAGGAGCGCCAAGGAGAGCACTTGCCCCGGAGATGTTCTGCGACGGATCGGCGAAGGTCTGCAGAACGTTCAGTCCGTTGAGGTCGGCCCTCCACGCAGCCTCAAGCGTGATCGACGCAACGGTCTTCCGCTTCTTCGGAAAGCCGATCTGCACGGCATCGGTGTTGGTTTCCCCTTCCTTCAATTCAAATGCTTCAACAAGCGAACGCTTGTCGGAGTTGCCGTCATCCGGTTTGTCCTCGCAGGTACTGACCGATTTGTTGATGGTGACTTGCTGGATAATCTGTCCGGTCCGGCTGGACTTGCCCGGATTCAACCCTGAGCCTTGCGTAACGAAAAAGATGACATCCCATGAGAATGCAAGACATTGACCGGCATCGGTGCTCGGACCGATCTGCGGTTCGTTCAACGTCTCGAACGCCACTGCGTGCTGTGCCATGATTGTTCTCCGGATTGTTGGCGGGAAAGGGTTCCGTGACGGCAAATATACGTCCTTCGCCGGAGAGTCCGGCGAAGTCGATTCGCGGTGGAGATGGGAAAGAGAGGACGGAACGCCCCTACGTTTTTCCAAACCGATTCTTCAATCTGTCGATGTCCTCCTGCCGGACAAAGAGGAGCAGATAGCCGCAGTCCAGACAGACGCGGGCCGTGTCGGCTTTGACCTTCACAGGTTTCGGTCCGAACAGTCCGGCCTCCCGGCTCCGGAATCGGGCATGGTTATCGAACGAGGCGAAGGGGGCCGCTTCGGTCAGGTTCGGGCTGTGGCAGACGGGGCATTGGTCTGGTTCGGTCGGCATGGATATTCGGTTTATGTATTGCGGTTGTGGTGCATGCTGCAGCATGCATCTACAGTGCCGTACCCCTTGTACCCGGTACCCCTTTCCCTTGTCCCCCTCGTTAATCCATCTCCAGATGATCAAACCCCGCACCATCCACCAGCTCGCCGTTCTGCAACGCCTCGTGGAACAGCCGGAGCATCGGAAGCGTGGTGCCGATGGAACTGTAGCCGCCGTCGTGGTAGAGGTTTTGCATCGTGACCTTCCGGGTCAGATCGCTCAGAAGCGTCACCACGTAGTCGGCACATTCGGCTGCGCTGGCGTTGCCGAGGGGCGATGTCCGGTCGGCAAACTCGTACATCTTGTCGAAGTTGTCGATGCCGCTTCCGGCCCTGGTCGGCGTGGGTGACTGGGAGACGGTGTTGATCCGGATGCCCCGTGTGGCCAGTCGGCTGCCGTAGCTTCGGACAATCGATTCGAGAAGTGCTTTGGCATCCCCCATATCGGAGTAGGTGGAGTAATTCCGCTGCGCGGCGATGTAGCTCATTGCCACAATGCTCCCTCCGTCGGCAATGGCATCATTGTCCAGAGCGGCAGTGATCATCTTGTGAAGCGAGATCGCCGAGACGTCAAGCGTCCGCAAATACCAGTCGTAGTTCAACTGACGATAGGACTTCCCCTTGCGGATGTTCTGCGACATGCCGATCGAGTGGACGATGAAATCGAGCGGCCCCACATCCTCCTTCACTTTCGCGAAGAGGTCGTTCAGCTCCTGCACGTTCGTCGCATCGCAGGGAATCACCGGCGCGTTGCCGCACTGTTCGGCCAGACCGTCGAGCGCACCGATCCGCAGAGCCACCGCCACGTTGCTCAGGGCGATACTCCCCCCCTCGCGACAGGCGGCCAGAGCGATCTGCCAGCCGATGCTGCTCTCATCGAGCGCGCCGAAAACAATCCCCTTCTTCCCTTTGAGAAGACCATACCCCTGTTGAGCTGCCTGTTGTTCTGCCATGCTTTCTCTTATTCGTTTAATTCAGGAAAGGCCGGGAAAATACGGAGAATTGCGGAAGTTGCTCTCTCTCATCAATTTCTTTTAAGCCTTCTTTAAGGCCTTCGCAGATAATTGTACCCAACCGGCAATCCGGTTTGCGGATATGGAGCACAACTTTATGCCTCTTCGTGCTCCTTGATGTCCGCCGCGGCGGACATCAAGGAGCACAAAGCACGATCCGGGAACGGTAACGCATGAACCACCAACTATCAACGACTATCAACTACTATATGAACACCTGGACACGATGCCGCCGTTGCGGCGCGGTGAACGATCACGACGCCACACAATGCTATCTCTGCGGATGCGCACAGCCGGCCGACGCATGTACGGCCTGCGACGCCCCCTTCGTCAATCCGCTCGACACATTCTGTCCGACCTGCGGCGAGCCGTACGATACGAGAAGATTTAATGAGAGAACGGCTGAATTTGCCCGGAATTCAAGAGAAACGTGACGACGATTCGGAGAGTAACGCTATCTTGAACGGTATTTCCGCCGTTCTCTTGACTGCAAGCATTGCTTATGGTTACCAACACCAAGGATTTCATCAACCGGGGAACGATGCCGCTGGTGGGACGGGAGGGAGAACTCCGCGTCCTGCTGGAGGCGTTCAACGGCCTGCTTGAAGGGGAACCCCGTGCGGTCTGGATGACCGGGCCGGCCGGTGTCGGCAAAAGTCGGCTGCTGGACGAGCTGAAGGAGACGATGCGGAACCATACGGCCCGCTCCCTTGTGGTCCACGCAAAGTGGTATGAGGGGGAAGGGATCGAGTTCGGCCCGCTCAGCAACGCGCTCGAAATCCTGAAACCGGTGATCGCCGCCCCGATAGCCGCACGCATCTTCCGCGAGGGGGGCGTCATCAACAGCGAGGCGGCCGTCGAGGCGGTCCAGGTCGCCTCGCGCCGCTATCCGGTCGTCCTCATCTTCGACGATCTCCACTATCTCGACTCTTCGGTCGCGCTCGATACAGGTATCGCCGCCCTTGAGGAAATGCCGGTTCTCGTGGTCGTCAC
>CAMLOB010000449.1 GCA_946481475.1 uncultured Chlorobiota bacterium
GATGGCGGAGTATCCCGAGGCGACGCTCCGGATCGTCGGCTGCAATGACGGTCTGGGGGAGAAGGCAAACGGCGGACTGCAGCTCTCCCGCTCACGTGCCGAGTCGGTTGCCGATTATCTCCGTTCGGCCTGGGGAGTCGATTCTTCACGACTGTCGATAGAGTCACGGAATCTTCCGGCCAAACCTTCGAACATGGAGGTGGCCGACGGCATTGTCGAGAACCGTCGTGCCGAACTCTACAGCGATACGTGGGAGATCCTCGCGCCGGTCATCACCGACGATACGTTGCGGGTCACCAATCCGCCGATGATCCGGTTCAAGCCGGAGGCCGAGGGGCCGGCTCCGGTCAGCGGCTACAGTCTGAACGTTCTTCAGGACGGCAATCTGCTCAAATCGTTCCGGGGGATGTCCGGAATGGAGGAGGAGATCGACTGGAATTTGCAGGAGGAACAGGAGACGATTCCGCGGACAGACGAGCCGATCATCTATCAGCTTGAAGTCCGCGATCAGATCGGCAATGCCGTCCGGACCGAACCGGATTCGCTCCCGGTGGAGCAGATCACCATCAGCCGGAAACGCCGTGAGCGAATCGCCGACAAGTACATCGATCGCTACAGTCTGATCCTGTTCGATTTCGACAAGGCGGAGTTCAACGAGGCGAACGAGCGGATCGGCACCTTCATCCGGGAGCGCATTCGCGAAGGAGCCACGGTCACCATCACCGGCTACACCGACCGCATCGGTGAGGCCGACTACAACCTCGGCCTTTCCCGACGCCGCGCCGAAGAGACCGAACGGGAACTGGAAACAACCGGGGCGGAAGTCTCGGGTGTGGGGGAAACCGTCGAACTGCACGAGAACGATCTGCCGGAGGGGAGATTCTATTCCCGAACAGTCACGATTATCGTTGAAACGCCGGTGGAGTAGAGAGTTGGTTGAGTTCATAGAGAGAAGAGTGTATAGAGTGTATAGAGTGTGTGGGTGGGAGTCGGAGTTCCGTTCGGATGTTGGAGGCGTGGTTTGCCCGGGTAGCCGTCGGTCTTTAGCCGACGTGAGGAGACCCGGGATTGTCGGAATCAGCCGGGCTGTGCCGAAGCGAAGAGCCCGGCAGGAATACAACGGCTGAATTGTTCGACATCGAACAGTCCGGTAAAAAATCCCTCAAAGCCCATAGCTTCCCCTCAATCCGGAATCACGCAAAGGACGCAAAGAGCAAAGACGCAAAGCTGAAAGCTCACGGCTGAAAGCTCACAACTCAACCTCAACCGTTACACAAAACCGCCAATCCCTTCTTGCCCGACTCCCCCGGCAACGGCATCTTGAAAAATTCGACAATCGACAATCGACAATCGCAAATCGACATTCAGAAGCATGGCCCACAGCTCACAGCACGAATCACGGCCTTCCGAAGTTCGCCTCGGCGTTATCGGCGCAGGAAAGCTCGGAGCAATTCATGTCCGCCTGGCAAAGGAGGCGCCGAACGCCCGACTCGTCGGTCTGTTCGACCTTGATCCGGAACGGGGAAAGACCGTTGCGGCCGAACATGAGGTCCGGGCGTTCGATTCTCTCGAAGAACTTCTCGCTTCGGTCGATGCCTGCTGCATCGTCACGCCGACGACGACCCATCACGTGATCGCGATGAAGGCTCTGGAGGCCGGGGTTCATTGTTTTATCGAGAAGCCGATTGCCGCAACGATAGATGAAGCCGAGGAGATCACTTCGTTTGCCGAGGAAAAAGGGCGTGTGCTGCAAGTCGGACATGTCGAGCGGTTCAATCCGGCCTTCCTCACGCTCGGCGACGACCGACCCGACCCGCTCTTCATCGAAGCTCACCGTATGGCGCAGTTCTCTCCGCGGGCCTCGGATGTTGCCGTGGTTCTCGACCTGATGATTCACGACATCGATCTGGTCCTGGCGCTGAACGGGGGAGAGGAGCCGACCGAGATCCGGGCAAGCGGCGTCGCGGTCGTCAGCGACGAGATCGACATCGCCAACGCCCGGCTGGAATTCGCCAACGGCTGCACCGCCAATCTGACCGCAAGCCGCATCTCACGCAATCCGATGCGGAAGATGCGCCTCTTCGCGCGCGACTCCTACATCTCGCTCGACTTCGCCGCTCCGTCGGTGGAGGTCTTCTCGATCAGCGATCAGAGCGAGGGCATTGCCGAAGACGGATCGTTGATGCTGGGGGCGATCGAACAGGGCTCCCGGGTCCGCTCGATCCGCTACGGCAGACCGGAAGTGGAACGGGTCAACGCAATCGGTGAGGAGTTGCGCCTTTTTGTCGAGGCGATCCGGACCGGCAGTCGGCCGCCGGTGACCGCACGGGAGGGGACCGCTGCGCTGCGCGTTGCCGAGATGATTCTTGAAGGAATTGCCGCATCACAACCGAAGATCGAGGTGGGGAGGGGATGAGCCGGGAAAGGAAAAAGATCGAACTGAACGAACCCCTTCTCTATGCCCTTGCCGACATCGCGCGGGAACATGATGTCCGTGCCTGGCTGGTGGGGGGCTACGTGCGGGATCGCCTGCTCGGGATCAACGTCAACGATATCGACGTAACCGTGGAGGGGAGCGGCGTCGCCTTTGCGGAGATTGTCGCCCGGGAATTCAATTCTCACCCGGTCATCTACGAACGCTTCGGCACCGCACTTGTGCCGGTCGGTGAGTATCACTTCGAGTTTGTCGGAACGCGAAAGGAAGAGTATGTAGCCGACTCGCGCAAACCGATTGTGACCGAGGGGACGCTGGAAGATGATCTGCGGCGTCGCGACTTTACCGTCAACGCCCTGGCGGTCAGTCTTCTGGGAGAGAGTCGTGGAGAGGTCGTCGATCTGTTTGACGGTCTCGGCGATCTGCAGCGGAAGATCCTGCGGACGCCGCTCGACCCGGCGAC
The DNA here is from genome assembly GCA_946481475.1 of uncultured Chlorobiota bacterium. The sequence continues at coordinate 2,898 of CAMLOB010000449.1, forward strand.
GACCTATGCCGACGATCCTCTCCGGATGATGCGGGCCGCACGGTTTGCCGCGCAACTCGGATTCGGACTTGAGGCGGCCTCCTTCGAGGCGATTGCCGGGATGCGTGAGCGGATCGGAATCATTTCGCAGGAACGGATCAGCGACGAGTTCCTGAAAATGCTGGCCGCCCCGAAGCCGAGCATCGGATTGATGATCCTGTTCGAGACCGGACTGCTTGAACTGGTCTTTCCCGAAGTTCACGCCCTGGCCGGCGTCGATCTGGTGAAGGCCGAGGGAAGAAGCTACGGTCACAAGGATGTCTTCCGTCACACGCTTCAGGTTGTCGATAACATCGCCGAGGAGACCCGGGACGTCTGGCTCCGCTTTGCCGCGTTGATGCACGATGTGGCGAAGCCCCGCACCAAACGGTTCCACGAGGGGATCGGCTGGACCTTTCACGGTCACGAAGAGGTGGGGGCTCGCTGGCAGAAGCGGATCTTCAACCGGATGAAGTTGCCGAACCGGGCGCGCGATTACGTGGCCAAACTTGTCCGTCTCCACCATCGTCCGATGGCGCTGGTTGACGAAGAGGTGACCGACTCGGCCATCCGGCGACTGGTGGTGGATGCCGGGGAACAACTGAACGATCTCTTTACGCTCTGCCGGGCAGACATCACAAGCAAGAACCCGTCGAAAGTCCGACGCTATCTGGCGAACTACGACCGGGTAGTGGAGCGGATCCGGGAGGTGGAGGAGAAGGATCGTCTGCGCGCATTCCAGTCGCCGGTTCGCGGCGAGGAGATCATGGAGATTTGCGGTATCCCTCCCTCCAGACGGGTCGGCCTGCTGAAGAGCGCGATCGAGGAGGCCATTCTTGACGGACGGATTCCGAACGAGTACGAGGCGGCCAGAGCCTATCTGATGGAGATCAAGGATGTGATCTGAGATGAGAGAGATAAGGTTTTCGTATCGGAGATGTCTCTGATGGACGATCCTGCCTTCTCGGGCTACCGGCATTTTGTCGATTATCGGATGTCCGGAATCTGAAACCTTCATCCGGATTTTCCTGTAGTTTCCGAACTTGCAGCATCCGGTTACTGTCGGAATTCATCACAACACCATGAGCAGACTGAGCGGATCACAACGAATCGTGCTGGAATATCTTCTCCAGTCGACCAGAAGATCGGGGAAGACACCGACGTTGCCCGATCTTTCCCGACGATTC
>CAMLOB010000450.1 GCA_946481475.1 uncultured Chlorobiota bacterium
ACACGCGTTACATAAAGACACTTTATAGGACCTTGAAAAGGCGCTCAAATCCTTTCACCAGATAGCCGGCGAGCTCCCTTTCAATGTTTTTGGAAGAATTCATGATCCTTCCAAGGTCAAGGCGGCTGGCATTCGGCGCATACGAAGTGATATTGATCCCCCCCCCCTTGTATCCGCTGCAGATAAACACGAATGTCGGCATTGCATTGCTGTCAGGGAAGTACGTGTCATTAATGCGTTCGATATACACGATAATCCTCCGCGGATAGACCTCTTCGCCCTCCTCTCCTTTCTGTACTTCGAGTCGGGCATGAATTTCCCGATCCTTGATGCTGCCGATCAACTCCTCAAGAAACGGTTCCACCTGGCTTCGGCAGATCTGCTCTGCATTTTCCACAGCCTGATTAAAGGCACTGACTCTCTCCTTGTAACTGCCGACGAGCTGCGCAACCTGGCTGGTTACCTCTTTCATTACCCGTTTAGGTTCGGCGTAACCGTCGCTTTGGCTTGGATTTACCTGGGATTCGATAGTCATAACTCCTTCTGTTGATGATGGCCTGAGATTTTGTGGATGTGCAGTCGGATGCAGAAAGCAGAAGGGATTTGCTCGCTGTTGACGGCTACTTTCGAATCGAACTATACGGCGATGCAGGACTCTACGTTCAGCAAAAAGTTACCATTCGGAATGTTTCCGAACACCCGGAATTCCTCTGTCGCCGGAATTGGCTTCCACTTTTGAAGAGTCCCCGGATTGCAATGGAAAAAGGAGACAGGCACCCGTAGCGAGGCCTTCCATCTTCTTTTTCGCTTTTTCTTTCAGAAAACGAACCTTTCGACTCCTTCCTCTTGTCTTGCCCCTAAAATCGCTTTTCTTTTGCTGATTCTCACCGGCAGGCTGCGTAAGCAATTGTATCGCAGGTTGCTTTATGACCGTTCAAATGGTCAGGGGACTGATTGAATCCTCTTGCTTCTCCATCTCCGGTAGCGATCCCATGCCGGCCCTGAAACCGGATGCCTCAGCTCGGGCACATCATCGGCATCCATCGAAGCCGGGCGGAATCCTGTCGAATCGTACCGATCATTACGACATCGGCCTGGAGCCTCTCCCCTGACTCTCCTTAAGTTTGCTGTCGGGCTTGTATATCCGGGAACCGAAAACGAGAACAACACGTATGGCAAACAGCATCGCCGATATTCGCCGCGAATACGAAAGCCGGGGAATCCGGGCATCCGATCTTGCCCACGATCCCTTTACCCAGTTCAACCTGTGGTTTGCCGAGGCAGCCGAGAGCGAGCAGACAGACGTGAACGTCATGACGCTGGCAACCGCATCCGCCGAAGGAATTCCCTCGGCCCGGATCGTCCTGCTGAAAGGTGTGGACCACGGTTTTCTCTTCTTCACAAACTATGAAAGTCGAAAGGGAAAAGAACTGGAAGAGAACCCACGGGCGGCCCTGATCTTCTGGTGGCGTCTGCTGAACAGACAGGTACGGGTCGAAGGGCTGGTCGAGAAAGTCGATCCGGCCGAGTCCGACCGCTACTTTGCCGGTCGTCCGCAGGGAAGCCGTCTCAGCGCGGTCGTCTCGCCGCAAAGTCAGGTAATCGGCAGCAGAGAAGAACTGGAAGAACAGGTGGCCGGACTGGAACGTGAATATGGCGAGGAGATACCGCGACCGGCCACATGGGGAGGCTACCGGGTGATTCCGACCGCCATCGAGTTCTGGCAGGGACGTCCGAGCCGACTGCACGACAGATTTCGCTACCGGCGTCAGGGAGAGGACTGGAAGCTTGAACGACTGGCCCCTTGAGAGGGTGCTCCAGCCTGCGGCACAGGATCCTTCAACAGGAGAAGAACAGATCACCCCGCAAACGAACGGAGTTCCAGCCCGGCGTCATCCATCTCCAGATAGGTTCGCTCGCTCCCCAACCAGTTTCCCAGATTCACGTAGGTTCCCCCTTTGAATTCCACCACTGCCGGACGATGGTTGTGTCCCATCACAACCAGATCGAACCCTTCCTTCTCGATCTTCTTCCGCGCAAACAACTGAAGTCCGTCCCCCTCGCCCGGACGTTCTCCGCCATAATGCTTCTTCGTCGTGTGATCGCGACTTCTGCGGGATGCGCCCGAAGCGATACCGATGCCGATGTCCGGATGAAGCCAGCGCCAGAGCACGTTCGAGGTTCTTGCCCGAAGAACTTTTTTCAGGATCAGATAGCCGGTATCGTTCAGTGCTTTCCCGTCACCGTGCGAGATCAGCACACGACGCCCGGAAAGATGCCGTTCGACATCATCGTGATGGAGCCGCACGCCAAGTTCCGACTCAAAGAAATCGTTGTGACCGAAGTCATGGTTGCCGATCACGTACTCGATCGGAATACCGGCATCACTCAGCGCGGCAATCGCCCCCAGGGTCCGAACGAACCGCCGCGGGATCACCGTACGGTACTCAAACCAGTAGTCGAACAGATCGCCGACAATCCAGAGCGATTCCGGCCGCCGCTCCCCGACATATTCAAGGAAGCGGACGACATGGTGCTCCCGCCGCCGGGAAGCCTCAGGAGAACCAAGACCGAGATGAGCATCCGAAAAGAAAATGTGCATGGTTAAAAATAGGGAGAGACGCACCGGTAATGATATACCAATACGTCTCTCCCTTCCCTTGTCCACACATATATCAAGGATCCATTTCCCGTCCGATTCTCCCGGACAGGAACTTCCGTCCGTATCCTATCGGACAAGCTGAAGTTGTGTACGCAACTCCTTCCCCTGCGTCGGCGTGACCTTCACGAAGTAGGAACCGGAGGTCAGCGTCGAAAGATCGAGCGGAATCATCGTCTCCCCCTGAACAATCCGCACCCCATCGATTGTCAGAACCGCACGACCGAAGCCGTTGAACATCTCTACGGTAGCCGATCCGGCACTCTCCGACCGGAAGCAGAGCACAGCCGATCCCGAAGTCGGATTCGGACCGACCGACAGCTCGTGATTCTCCCGTTCGGAACCGGCAGCCACAATGCTCGAAGTCCCGCCGATCGACTGGTTGCGGTCCAGCTTCCAGACTCCGTGCCCCATTGTGCCGCCGTAATAGTGATTGCCGAGGCGAATCATTGTGGTGAAGGAAATCCCTTCCGGTTGCCACTCGGTGACATCTTTCCACTCGTTTCCGTTGTACTTCAGAAGACGATACTCCACGTTGCCGGCCTGATCGTATCGGTAGGTCTGCACGTACAGTTCATCGTCGAGATCGAACAGGGCAATGTTCGAGGTCTCCTCGGCCGACAAGAGCATTGCCACGGTATTCCATGTCAGGCCGCCATCGGTCGACTCGTACAGACCGGAACGCATGCTCAGAAGGAGCTTGCCTGCAGATTCCAGAACTGTCCCGCCACCGAACTCCCGATCCTCCGGAGTGATCCCGTTCATCGCCGGTGCCCAATATGTCCCGCGGTTGGTCGACCGGTAGACTCCTGCTGCGGTGGTAATCACCAGATTGTTCCCGTCGGCAACCAGACTGCTGACCGGTGCGGTGGCAAAGCCACCGTCGTAGGGGAGACCGGCATCGATCTTCATCCAGCTCTCGCCGTTATCGTCCGAACGATAGACTCCTCCATCAGCCCAGCCGCCCCCTCCCTTCCCGGTTCGATACTCGGAAATGCCGAGATAGACGGCATCGTCGGTTGCGGCAATTGCCGAGACGTTCCGGTGGTAGTTATGTCCTTCAAGTTCAAAGTCGTATTGCGGACCGAACATCTCCCACGTCTTTCCCTTGTCGAGCGACCGGTGGGGCGTGCCGTCCAGAGCATAGAGGACTCCCCCTGCGGTATGAAAGCGAGAGGCGGTCCAGCCGTCGAAACCGCTGGTCTCTTCCCAGTTCTCCCCTCCGTCTTCGGACCGATAGAGTTTCCCCGAAGCGCTTGCCAGCAATGTATTGTCGATCGCGCCGAGTGCGTAGATGTTTGTCCGGATCAGACCTTCGATGATCGGAGCGGATTGCAGCGTCGCACCGTCGACCCGGAACAATCCGCCGGTGTAGGTGGAAAGGACAAGACCGCCGTCATCCTCGACACCAGCGCGTGCTACGCCGAGATGGGC
>CAMLOB010000451.1 GCA_946481475.1 uncultured Chlorobiota bacterium
GGTTGAGCAGTTTCTCCAGCACGGCACCCTCCCCTTCGTCGGCAGAGCGGGGGAGGTTGAACGTATCCTTGAATTCTGGCGCGGCACAGTCGAATCGCAACGCCTGCGTGCTCTGTTGCTGACTGCCGAGGCGGGAGCCGGGAAGAGTCGCCTGCTGGGGGAATGTACCGGACGGATCGAGGCGGAGGGGGGAGTGGTGGTTCACGCGAAGTTCTACCCGGAAGCGGCAAACGACCTTGCCGGTCTTCTGGCCGGAGCGCTCTGGAACAGCACGGAGGTGCGGAAGCTTCTCGGTATGCCTCCGAATGATACGATTGCCGACGTGATTGCCGCGCTGCGCCGCATCAGTCGTCTGCGACCGACGCTTCTTGCGCTGGAAGATCTTCATCTGCTCACCGCCGAGGCGATTCCCGATCTGGCCGTTCTTCTCGGCGGTCTCTCCGACGAAACGCTCTCTCTTCTGACCCTTGCCCGTCCGGTCCAGCTTCAGGCTCGCGGTCTGCTGGAAAATTATCTGACCGAGATTATCGAGATGAAGGGACTGGAACGGTCCGATATTGCCGAACTCTGGCAGAGGCTTTTCGGAGCTCCGGCAAAAGGGGGGGAGATCGTTCTTCTTGAGAAGACGACGTTCGGCAACGGACTGGCGTTGCGCTCGGCTCTGCGGGCACTTCTGCAGACTGCAGCGGTAAAACCGAGGGGAGCTGCCGGACCCTGGCGGCTGACGATCTCGGTGCCCGAGTTCGAGAGTATCCTGCGCCAGAGCGTGTCGCTGGTGGTGGAGGGACTGGTGGTCGGGTTGAGACCGGAGATGCGGGAGGATCTTTCGCGTATCGCGTGGCTCGGCGAGGTCTTTGCGCGTGAGACCGCCGAACGGGTGGTCGGTTCGGACGACCGGCTGGCCGCTCTGCTGGAGACCGATCTGCTGATCGAGACCGGACATCCGGTCCCGCCGATACCCGGATGTCCTATCTCGCGGGTGGATGTCTCCTGGCCCGCCAGCCGCTATCCGCTGATCGCCTTCACGCATTCGCTTCTTCACAATTACCTTGTCGACATAGGGAATCCGGAGGCCGGGATTCTTTGCGAAGTGCTTGCCGAGGAGTTGCCTCTGTATTCTCTTCTCCCCTTCCGTCTTCTGCATGGGTTGCCGATTCCCTCCGAGCTTGAGGGATGGATTCTGCTCCGGGGATTGCTCCGGGGATTTGCAGTTGCGCAGATTATCGACCGGACCTCGAACTGGAAAGAGAGCTACGATAACGTCTGGCTGACGGTGGAATATCTTCTCCCCTTCCTTGAGGGGCGGGTTCCGGAGGAGGACTACCGTATCCGGTACATCATGGTGAAGACCATCAAGCTTTCGCTGCTTCGACGCGAGATCAATTCGGAACGGTGGGAGTCGGCCCTGAACGAGGCGGTGGAGGCGACGGAGCTGGTGAAAAATCTGGAAGAGGCCCGGGGAAAACTTCTGGTCCATTCCCAATGGTTCGAGTGGCGCAGCCGAATTGACTATCCCGATTCTCTTTCCATTCAGGAACGAGTGATTCCCCTGCTGGAAGAATACCCCGAACTCCGGCACGATATCGCCTACGTCTACTACATCGACGGACTGGCCAGCGCCGCCGACCGGGTGGGGGATATGGAGATGCTCCGGACTGTCGAGGGAATGATCCGGGAGCTGACCGATGATCCGATGCTCCCGGAAGAGGTCCGGACGATAGTGATTCGGAGGCTGCTCAAGTATTCGCTTCAGACGTTCTCATCGGCTGAGGAAGTGGAAGAGCGGAATCGCCTGATCGGGTTGATTGAGGAGGAGACCGATGAGGAGGATCCGTACTACGGCGTCACGAAGGCATCGTTCCTGGAGGTTACCGGCCGGTTTGAAGAGGGGGCCGATCTGGCCGAACGGGTTGGAAAACACTGTCGCGACCACGGGGTCTGGCTGAACGCTCTGCTCTGCGAGTCGAGTCGCGGCATTTGTCGTGCCGGACTCGGGGAACCGACCGGGGAGCTTGTTGCGCGGGGGAAGCGGATCATTGCCGAAGGAGAGGCGCATGAGCTGCGGCAAATCCTGCTGGAGTCTGTGGCAAACACCCTCCTTCACATCGGTCTCTATCGCGGGGAACCCGATCTCCCGACAATCTGCGCCCGACTCGATATGCGTGAAGATCAGTTCACTCCGGCGCAGCGGGGGCTGCACGGCTTGTGGACCGGAGACCACGAGTCGGTCCGGTTGATTCCGGAAACCCGTTGCGAAAACTACATCGAGGTTCGCGGTGATGTCTGGGAACGGTGGGGAGCATATCTGGAGAGTGCTCCGCAGGCTGCGGACGATCTTCTGCTCCCATTGCTCGGCGAACCTGTCCTCCGCACCGGCGACCTGATCACCATCGGCGGAACGGTGCGGCTCTGGCTGATGCATCGGGAAGATGTTCTGACCGCACCGACCCGGGAAATCACAAGGTTCCGGAATCATGCGGTCGATGCGATCGGGCGTGCCCTCGGCTGGCTTGATGAAAGATCCATCTTCCCCTTTATGGTCCCGTTTGTCGATCTGCTGAGGCGGCTCGGAGAGATCACCGAGGCGGAACGTTGGGAAGGGAAAAGAGAAGAGCGCCGGATTGAATCACGAGTCGAGGTCGTTCCGGAAGGAGCCGAAGGGAGGATCAGAATTTCAATGCTCGGAACAATCCGCGTCGCCCTGCCGTCGGAGGAGTTCGCTCCGGTCCGGGGCGTCCGTATCCGGACCCTGCTCGGTCTGATGGTGGCCGACGGGATGATCTCCCGTCCCCTTTCCTCCGATGAATTTCTCCGTCTGGCCGGGGGAGACGATCCAGATCCGGAACATGCGCGGAAGAAGAAGAACATGGGTGTTGTCCGGTTGCGGGAGATTCTGGGTCGCGAGGCGATCCTGACCGACGAGGAGACGCCCCGGCTGAATGCCGCTCTTGTCGAGGTCGACCTGCTCCGGGCCGACCGCGCGGTGCGGGAAGCCCTGCAGTCGGTCTCCGAAGGGGCGCTGATCCGCGCCCTCCCTCTGGTGGAAGAGGCGTTGGAGATCACCGGAGGCGACGTCCCCTTCCCGACGCTCTACGACGATTTCTTCGAGGCTATTCGAGAAGACTTCGAACACCGTCTGCACCGTGCGGTGATGGAGACCGGGCGGGGACTGCTTGAAGCCGGGGATGCCGAGCGGGCCGAAGAGTTATTGCGAAAAGGATTCGAGGCGCTGCCGGGGGATGAGGAGATCGGCGAGATACTGCGGGGCGCACTGATCGCCTCCGGCAACCGCGTGGAGGCCGAGCGGGTGCGGATGGGGGGAGGGTGAGATACATAGTCCACTTTTTCTATTCTCTGCTTTCTTCCTGCGAATTCTTCCTCTCCCTGTCACACTCCCACCGTTCCGGATTCGCTCGAATATATCGGCGGATACGGCGCAGGGCGTTCTCGTTCCTGATGATGTGGTCATAGAATCTTCCTTGCCAGATCCGACCGGTTTCAATCCCGTTCATACGTACCTGTCGTGAGACGGCCGCTTTGAACGCGCCGATGATGGAAGAGACGGAACAGGGGACCGGCTTGCCGAAAAGGCGAACATAGGAATAATCGATGGTGATCGGATCGATTTCAGGGATTGCCAGGATGCGGCCGGTAGCAGCATTCTTCCAGAAATGCGCGAAAATTTCATCTGAAGGGGCAATCTTATCATTGCCGATTTCCAGAATCCACAAAATCAGATGCAGATGATTCGGCATGATGACGTATTCATCCAGCGCCGCTTCCGGGCGTTGAATTCCGGTGTTGATCCATTCACGATCAACGATGCGACCGACATCGTTCAGGTGCATCTTGCCCTTGCGGATATGCCCGAACAGTTCACGGCGCTTGTGTGTGCAGATCGTGATGAAATAAGGATGGGGCAGGGCGTAATTATAGCCCCGCAGGCGGTACGAACGGCGGTTGTACGGCATCGGGATGATGGGTTGTTGGGTGAATAATACGGTTAACGGTCCGTCCGAGGATCTCCGCGGTTGGGACATGGTGCACCATGTCCCAACCGCGGAGATCCTC
>CAMLOB010000452.1 GCA_946481475.1 uncultured Chlorobiota bacterium
ACCCAGGCGGAATGATTCCGATGATAGAGTCTGACCTTCCAGTCGGGATACCATCCGCTGTGCCTGACCCACGTTCCGGCATAGTTCGTGATCCGGTCGAGCGCATAGACCTCCCCTTCCTGCGGTTTCAGTCTCACGAGCGTGGCGACAAGTTCGTCGGAGAGGACCTCGTCGGCATCGATCGAAAGGATCCAGTCGTGCCGGGCAAGCGATGCTCCGAAATTTTTTGCCCCGGCATACCCCCCCCACTCCCGCTCGACGACTCGTGCGCCGAACTCGCGGCAGACCGCTACGGTTCCGTCCGAACTCATCGCATCGACCACGACAATGTCGTCCGAGACGTTCCGCAAAGGGGGAAGCGTCCGTCGGAGATTCTCCTCTTCGTTCAGCGTTATCAGGACAATGGAAATCATTGATTGGCTATATTGGCCCTCTTCAGTCCCGAAAAGTAGAGAGTATGAACAGGTCCATTCGTATCAGGTTGCTCCTTTGTGCGGGGATGTTTCCCCTTCTGTTCCCTTCCCTGTATCGCACTCCCCTCTTCTGCCAACCGACCGGTACGCTCTCCATCTGGCCGGAGCATCGGCTGCCGGTAAACGGCAGGATTGTCCTGAGCGGAACGCCCGAGCGAATCGAGCCGATACTTGCATCGGCTCCCTCCCTCATCTCGGGGAGCGACACGGTCCCCCTGCATCCGACAACCCGCTACGTCCTCTCGGAAGAGTTTCATCAGGTTGTCCTCGCCCCCGAACGGTTGCTGCTTCCCTCGAGAGATTATCAACTTGATGGTGAAACGGAAAGCGTACAGGATCGATACCACGTCCGGACCGATCCCGATGAAGATACCCTTTCTCCGGTCTGGAACGGTCCCCCCGCCTATATCGGCGGGTGTCATCGGGATGAGGAGCACTATCTCTATCTTGCCCTGCCGGTCGGCGGCACCGGGTCGACGGCGATTGAAACGGAGTTGATCGATTCGCTCGGGAACAGACAAACGTTTCTTGCCTTTCCCCGACCGGACATCGTCGAGCAGTTCAGCGGCGCACTTCTGGCATCGGAGACGGTCCCGTTGAAACTGGACCCACCGGTCGAGCCGGGACTGATCGGCAATATGATCTCCGTTCCGGATCATATTCTCCTTCCGATCGGACACGGACGCTACGGCGGGGAGATCATCTTCCCTGCCGGCGCAAACTACCGGATCAGATTCACCGCAATCGATGCAGCCGGGAACCGTTCGACCGCATCGCCTGAGGGAATCATCACCCTCCCTTCGGAACATCCGGACCTGCAGCGACGGACCGGAGTTGCCGGAGAGAAGATCGAGGAGATTTCCCCCTCGGGAACAAACCTTTCTTCCCCATCCGGCGTCGACGGCGGCAGTCGGGGTAGGCAGATCCCTTTGATACCCCGATTCACACCGACAACAGAAGAGAAACCGTAACGAACAATCGATCGATGGGACGACGTATGAACGACCGGGAACTGAAGAACAGCGCACCGGCTCTGCTGATCCTTGCACTCTTCCTGAGCGGAATGCTCGGGTGTGGAGAGGGAGAAAACAAGCCGAAAGAGGAAGAGACCGTAGATGTATGGCAGGGAGAGGAGCCGGGAGGAGAGGAAGAGACCCAAACCCCGGAGGAACAGAGAGAGGGAGGAGAGGACAACGAAGGGAGTTCCGCGGTTCAGACCGCAGGGGATGACCGGGTCCGTTTTTCACAGGAAGAAGAGGGGAAACTCTACGCGACAATCATGGCCGATCTGCCCCGGGGAACAATGGTTCAGGTGGTGGTAACCGGAAAGGACTATCGCTACGAGACCCGCTACAAGGTGCAGGGCTCCTCGAACAAGGTCGGTCCGATCACCCGTGAGGGACAGCCTCTGAAATCGGGCACGTTCGAGTTGACCTGGGAACCCCTGCCGACGCACACGCAGATCGAGGAGATTCGGAGCGAACTGCGAAGGAAGAATATCTCCGGCGGAAAGAAGAGCGTGACGCTGCCGATATAGATCGAAGAAATCCGGAAAGACCGGGCATGGCAGGATCTGCAAAAAGAACCGATGGAAAAGAAAAGCGCTCTCCGATCCCGTGTGTCGGAGAGCGCCTTGCCCGTCATTGAGCCTGTCTGTCTACCTTTCGCCTTCAGTCTTCATCCCGAAATTCTTCCTCATCCGGATCATCCGGCGAGGTCAGGATTTCCCAGATGTGCTGATAGGCTTCGGCCAGGGACTTCTCGATAAGCTCGGGAGGAGGCAACGGCATTTTGAAATTGCCGAGCTGTCTCTCCAGAGCCATATACCCCAGCAGGTCGGTAAGTTGTTCAAGACTGAGATTCATGGGACAATGCTGTTAGTGAAACTGCGGTACCCCTATAAGACACGGAAGTGCCCGATACTTCTCACTTACTGACACGGAATGTTCTTTTTTTTTCTCCACACCTCTGAAATTTCACTGGAATTTCCATCTATCCTCATGCCGTCTTCATTCTGTGAAGTCCGCACATCATTCCCGGATCGGAACTAACAGAACTGGCTGATGTAGTAGTAGGCCGGATAGGCCGCAGCAAAACTCCAGACAAAATCGTTCAGCCCCATGACAACGGCAATGGAAAGGTGAAAGAGGAGGCCGCCGATCAGGCACCAGAAGAGGATCGAGGGGTCAAGGAACAATGTCAGAACAAATAACGATTCGATCAGAATCACCATCCAGCAGAGCAAACGATTGATCGAAGAAGCGGATCCGGATGTCAAGAACTTCCTGGTAAGCCAGGTTCCATAGGTATAGGTGCTCAGGATCCCCTGTGTGGCAACACCGGACCGCCACTGTTTCGATACAAGCTTGGCCAACCCGGAAACGATGTAGGAAAGGGCTAATTGAAGTGCTATGAACCACAGTCCGATCTCCCTGATTTGTTGATCGTCTACCACCACAAAACACGTCAGCAACGTCAGAAGAATCAGCATGATCATCTGGTCGGCCCCGTCGAGACCGTATCCCTGGCGAAAATAGAGAACAAGGTTTGCAATCGCCAGAACCGACAGGCCGATATAGAAGAGGATCGACTCGAAGCGGACGGAGATCATCAGCAGAAACGAAGCGATCGTCAGTCCGCAGATCGCCGTCACACCCGATTTCGAGTAGACCGAACCGAACAGCCGGGTCAGGCGGGAATAGAGCAGCTTGTCGCTGCCGACGATATTCCAGTCGAAGATCCGGCGGCTGTCGTAATCGTTGATCGTCACGAGGATCTCGCACGACTTGATCACAAGGCCGGTCCCCATGATCAGAATGGTCAGATAATAGGCAGCGGAAATTTCCATCATACACCTCCGAATCTATGATAGGCTGAATAGAAAAGGGGAATCAGATTCCGTTCCCCCGACGCATGTGAAGCGTCCAGCACGATGAACTGCCGGGCGACGGCGTTGCGATCGGAGCGGGCCTGGGAGAAGACAATGTTCAGCATCAGCAGATAGCCCTTGCTCAGCTTCACGTGTCCCAGCAGTTCGTCCCCGGCGATGTTGTTCTCCTCACCGCTGATCTTGATCGACTTGATCTCCGAGATCGCGTCGACCGCCATCTTCTGCTTTCGCTTGGTCGGGTTCCACAGAAAGTGATACCACTTCCTCTCCTCCACCAGCTTCACCTCCATCCAGTCGCTCAGGCTTCCGTCCTCCCTCTTGTCCCGGAAAAGAATGTGGGTATCGTACATGCCGGGGTTCGGAGCGAAGAACGTCCAGATCGGCAGAACGTTCAGGATATTGATCGTCCTGAGCAGCTTGCTCGATTTTCTGACACGGTCGAACTGCCAGAAGACCGTACAGACCAGCCAGACTCCGAAAATGATTTTATAGAGCAGAACCATGATGATCTTCCTCCATGATGTTTGTCAATGACCCGGAATGATTCTTCTCCGCTTCTCTCCTTCGCGTTGCAGATGGAAAGCCCTTCCAACGGAGCGATCGGCCGGGCCCGAAGCCCGGCGATCCTCCGCCTTCAATTCGCATTCCGGATATGGAAATGGAACCGGGTTACTTGTTTCCAGTCGACGTTTTCCTGATCGATGCG
>CAMLOB010000453.1 GCA_946481475.1 uncultured Chlorobiota bacterium
GGCGCTGCTTCTTGACTCCTTCGAATTCGTGCTCGAACGCCGCCTTCGGGATTTCGAGGACGACGCTGCCATACATCTGGATGAAGCGGCGATAACTGTCGAACGCAAATCGTCCATTCTGGGTGCGCGCCTTCAATCCCTCAACCGTCTCCTCCCGCCGGACTCTGCTGCAGGGATAGACCACCACCCTGTCCCCCTCGACCTCCTTATCCCCCTCGACTATCCCCGCTCCCGACTCCGCCGTCACAATCACCGGTACTTCCGGCTCGCTCTGACGGATCATCATTGCGCTCCGTTCTCCCACACACATATACCCCCGCACTTCCAATCTGCCGATCCGCTCGACGTTCCGGCGCAATGTGATCCAACGCTCGGTCCCTTTCCTGCTCGTCAGCAGAACACGTACACTGGAAATCCGGTCCGGAAGGGGAGATGGATCGAACGGCAGGTCTTGAATCCTGATCATCGGCAGGGAGAGGGCCTCGATCTCCTCGGCTTCAAACAGTGGAGCAATGCGGCGGTTGTCTTCTTCTTCCCGCGTGAGAATGACGGTCGGCATGTCTCTATCCTTCTCCTTCGGTGTCCGGGGCGAACGACATCCGGTTGAAGAGATTCATCTGTGCGGCGGAATCGGGAACGATATCGGGAAAGAGTCGGGCGATCCGTTCGGCCGAAACGCTTGCCAGCTCCATCGGTTCCAGTTTGCCGTAGGTCTCGCCGTAGATACGTCCTCGTCCCATCATCTCGTTCAGACTGATGCCGTTCAATGCTCCCCAGAGGGCGACGCGGAGAGGATAATTGTCGACGAGTCGCCGGGCAAGGGCCGGGCGGGGATACATCATCAGATAGATGTTCGGTGCAATTGCCTTCGAGTGGTTCAGGATGAACCGGAAGGGGGCGTCCTCCCCGCCGACTCCGTCGCCGACCTCTCCCCGGCCTACATAGGCGCAGAGATAGGGGGCCGGAGGACGACGTTCCTGTGCATACCAGGGGGTGCGCCGACTGCAACTGTAGCGTTCGGGGACGCCACGTTCCACCCCTTTCTCCAGATAGCGCATCAGGGAGGGAAACTTCTCCCTGATCTCCCATTCCGGCAATGGACAATCAAGCAGAAAGAGCTTGTTGTCCATGATCGGATGCCCTTCGGGGTCTGCCACGATCTCCAGATCCGGCAATGTGTGCGGACCGGGGAAGATCGGACGAAGAAACTCCATCGGCAGGTCGTGGGCCAGCGCCTCGATCGGCGTCACGAGGAAGAAGTCGTTGTCCCCGGTCTCCACACCTCTCTTGATCGTGAAGAAATCACCGAGCGTATATCCTTCTCCTCTCCCGGTTTCCACCCTCTCCTTTGCCTGGTTTGCGGTCTGTCCGGTCGTGACGACCGATGCTTCTCTGGGACTGTTCATGGCATTGCGGTATACCGTCTCAACCGATTGAAATCTCTTCCAGAATCTTCCCGGCCCCTTCGGCCAGCAACTCCTCGGCAAGCTCTGTTCCCGTCTCCCTCTTCTGCGAGCCGACAACTGTTTTTCTGATGACCTCCTTTCCATCCAGCGACGCAACCAGTCCGGTCAGCCGCAGCCTGTCTCCCTCAATCGTTCCGTGGGCGGCTATCGGTGCCTGGCATCCCCCTTCCAGATGGCGGAGGAAAGCCCGCTCGGCTTCGGCGACGATCCGGGTCGGTCCGTGTTCGACGGCGGCGACCAGCGATGCGGTCCGCTCGTCGTCGGCTCTGATCTCCACTCCGAGCGCCCCCTGTCCGACGGCCGGAACCATCACGTCGGCCGGAATGACCCAGGCGATCTCACCCCCAAGATCAAGTCGTTCCAGTCCGGCCCGGGCCAGAATCATCCCGTCCCATCCGTTCTCCCGGTATCTCCGCAAACGGGTCTGCACATTCCCGCGAACCTCGGCGATCTTCAGATCGGGTCGCAGCGCCAGCAACTGGGCCCGTCGGCGAAGCGAGCCGGTACCGACGGTCCCTCCTTCCGGGAGGGAGTCGATGGTCGTTCCGTCCGGGGCAACCAGCGCATCTTCCGGATCGGCCCGTTCGGTGACCGCACCGAGCGTCAATCCTTCCGGCAGGGTCGTCTGCATATCCTTCAGCGAATGGACTGCCAGATCGATCCGTCCTTCCAGCAATGCGTTCTCAAGTTCTTTTGTGAAGAGGCCCTTGTCGCCGATCTTGCTCAGCGCCACGTCCAGCACCTTGTCTCCTTTGGTCTCGATAATCTCCAGCGATACTTCCAGACCGGGATGACGAAGACGGAGCAGGTCGGCCACCCGGTTCGATTGCCAGAGGGCAAGAGCGCTTCCACGGGTTCCTATAATCAGTCGGTCGGACAAAACGGTTTGCGGATAATTAATGATTGATTCCGTACTGGTTGTTGCCGTCTCCTTCGTTTCGGTACGGCCGGAAAAGAGGACCCCTCCTCTTTCTCACTCTTCATCCTCTTTCTTCCTGTTCAGATCGAACAGTTCCCGCACATGTTCGGCACGTCGCAACGCCCCTTCGATATCGTCTCCGGCGTCCAGCAGGCGGGACATCGGCAGGGCGATGATTTTCCTGACGACGCTGCCGACAAGTTTCTCGACGTTGTTGAAATCCTTCTCGGTGAAGCGTCCCCGGTTCTCCTCCAGCATTTCCCGGGCGATCGATTCGGCCCGGCGACTCAGATCGGCAATCACCGGGCGGATCGGCGCCATCCGGTGCCAGGCGTCGAACTCGTCCAGCTCCTCGGTGATGATCCCCTCGGCCTTCGGTATCTCCTCCCGCCGCCGTTCCACGTTCGCCTCGATCACGCTGTTCAGATCATTCAGATCCTTGCAGAAGACCTTCGGTATCTCCGAGACGCGGGGGTCGACGTTGCGGGGGACGGCCAGGTCGACGATCAGCATCTGGTTTCCGGTATACTTCGCGGCAGCCTGTCGGACCGTCTCGAAGTCCAGAATATATTCCCGCGATCCGGTTGCCACAATGATGATGTCGAAATTGTGGAGTTCCGATCCCAGATCATCCCACTTCACCAGAGTGCCGAAGCCGAGCCGGTCGATCAGTTCCCGTCCCCTCCCCTCCGTCCTGTTTGCCACGCTGATGTTTTTAACGCCGCGGCCCCGCAGACTGATTGCGGTCAGTTCTCCGGTACTTCCGGCCCCCACGACCAGCGTTCGCTGATCTTCCAGAGGATAGAAAATCTTCCGTGCAAGTTCCACGGCGACATAACTGATCGAAACGGCTCCGGTGAAGAGTTCCGTTTCGGTCTTCACCCGCTTCCCGGCCCGCAGCGCGGTCTCGAACAGTCGCGTAAGGATCGGTCCCAGCGAACCGGCCCCCTGTGCGTTGCGATAGGCATCCTTCACCTGACCGATAATCTGTATGTCGCCGATCACCTGCGAGTCGACGCCTGCGGCCACTTCCATCAGGTGGCGGGCGGCCGAGTGGGAGTGGAGGGTGAAGAACTGTCCGGTCTCAACCTCTACTCCACGATCATTTCCCAGCCATTGAAGAACGTCCTCCGGGGCCACTCCCTCTTTCGGCACAAGGTAGAGCTCGGTTCGGTTGCAGGTCGAGAGGAGCGCAGCTTCCTCGGCAAAGCGATCCCGCAGCCGGGCCAGCGTCTGGGCCAGTTCGTCCTCAGCAAAGGCAACCTGCTCGCGGAGTGCGACCGATGCCTGCTTGTGTGATGTTCCTATGGCGAAAAACTGATTCAACAAGTCCTGAAGAGAAATACTATCGGAAGTCGTGAAAGCCGCTCAGCACAAGGTTGACGATAGTCATCGAAAGAAAGAGTCCGCCGAAGCCGATCAGCGACAGCAGAACGAACCGACGCTGGTCGACCCGGAACAGATATTTCATGACGAGGGCGGCTGCGTAGAGAATCCAGACGATTCCGGTCGCAATGACTTTCGGATCGTGGTAGGTGAAGCCGGGGAGAACTTCCGGCAGCCAGGTCAGCGCAATCACCATGGCGACGCTCAGGAAGATCAGTCCGACGATGGCGGCCACCGCACTCATCCGTTCCAGCAGACCGAGACTCGGAAGCCGGTT
>CAMLOB010000454.1 GCA_946481475.1 uncultured Chlorobiota bacterium
ATAAGCGCCAGATACTCCGGCCCCTTCGTCTCCATCTTGCTCTGAAAGAGTTGCTTCAGCAGCTTCAGATCCTTGACAATGGCGTTGACCTCGTCGCTGTCGAAGGCCAACGCCTTCTCCAGCTTGTCGAAGATGCCGATGAAATCCAGAACGAAGCCGTGAGGTTTCACCATCTCCTCCGCCTCGTTCTCGTAGGGTCGGTTCACCCGCGCAATGGCCTGCAGCAGCGTGTGATCGCGCATCGGCTTGTCGAGATACATGGCGTAGAGCACCGGCGCGTCGAAGCCGGTCAGGAGCTTCTCGGTGACGATGAGGATCTTCGGCATCCGGTCACGCTTGCCGAAGCTCTTGCGGATCTGCCGCTCCCTCTTCGGGTCGAGGTGGAATTGCTTCAGCAATGGGGAATCGTTGTTGTTGCCGGTGTAGACGACTTCGGAATACCCGGGCGGCAGGAACCGGTCGAGCGCGTGCTTGTAGTGGGCGCAGGCTTCGCGGTCGACGCCGACGAGAAAGGCCTTGTAGCCGAGCGGCTCGACGTTCTCCAGATAGTGCTTCGCCACGAACTCCGCCACCTTCCGGATCCTCTCCTTCCCCTTCAGGAAATTCTTCAGGTTCACCGCCCGCTCAAGGATTTTGTTCAGCTCTTCAATGTCGGCCACCCCCTCGGCTTCGGCCAGCGAGAGGAACTCGGCATCCAGCGTCTCGTGCGGGACGAGCATGTCGTTCGGGGCAAGCTGGTAGTAGAGTGGGAGCGTGGTACCGTCCTCAATGCTGTCGGCGATAGAGTATTTGTGCAGGTAGCCCTGGTCGTCCTCGCAGCCGAATGTCTTGAAAGTCCCCTTGCCGTAGACGGTCTTGTCCACCGGGGTGCCGGTGAAGCCGAGGAAGGTCGCGTTCGGCAAGCCGGCCATGAGGAAATTGCCGAGGTCGCCGCCGGTGGTCCGGTGGGCTTCGTCGATCAGGACATAGATGTTCGAACGCGTGTTCAGGTCCGCCGGCATGTCGCGGAACTTGTGGATCATCGTCACGATGATCCCCCGGTAGTCGTCCCGCAGAAGCTGGTTGAGCCGGGCGATGCTGCCGGCATGTTCCAGATTTCCGAGACCGAGGGCGGCCAGGTTCTTGAGCATCTGGTCCTCCAGCTCGTTCCGGTCAATCATCAGCAGAACGGTCGGCTTGTCCGCGTCGGGTGCGCGGAAGAGCCGCTCAGCCGCCTTGATCATCGTAAAGGTCTTGCCGCTCCCCTGCGTGTGCCAGACGAGACCACGGGTCCGGCCGGGGTCGAGGGCACGCCCCACGGTTGCATCGACCGCGCCGGTCTGGTGCTGACGCAGAATGTATTTGTTCAGCTCCTCATCCTTCTCGGCAAAAAGGATATAGTCCTTCAGGAAGGCAAGCACCTGCGGGATGGCGCAGAAGCTCTTCACCTTGGCCTCCAGCCTGCCGACCTCCTCTTCCTTCCAGTTGAAAATGTTTCGCCGCACCACATTCCAGGTCACCCCGTAGCAAAAGCCGATGGCGTCGGTGGCGGTGAAGACCTGCTGCGGGACAAACAGCTCGGGCGTCTCACGGTGGTATCGGCGTATCTGGTCCACCCCGAGGGGAATCGCCTCGGCCTTGTTCGCGTTCTTGCATTCGATCAACAGGACCGGGATGCCGTTGATGAGAAAGACAATGTCCTCCCGCGTCCCGTAATGGCCGTTGTGAAAGGCCCACTCCTCGGTCACTTCGTAGACGTTCCGCGCCGGGTCGCCGTAATCGATCAGGATCAGGTCACGTTCCCGCTTCTCTTCGTGGTCGAAGAACTTCCCCCGGTTGCGCAGATACTCGACGAACTCCCGGTTGCCGTAGATATCGGTGTGGAGGTGACGGAACTGCCCGAGCAACGCCCCCTCGGCCTCGGCGTAGCGGGGGTTGAATTCCCGCACCTTTGCGTCGAGCAGATCATCGAAGAAGAGGGAGCGGTTCCTGGGGCGGTCGGCCGCCGGAACGTCGGGGTCAAAGCCGCGACGGCGCTCGGCTTCCGCGCGGGATACGAACGTCCAGCCGATGGACTCGGCGTATTCGAGGATTCGGGATTGAACCGTTTTATGTTCGCCGGGCTTTGGCATCTACGACTTCCTCTTTCTTTCGTTCGTTACTTTCTTGACGACCTCACTCAACACGATGACTCCACGGCACCGGCAAGAGCGATTCTTGAACCACCTGTTCAAGAAATTCGCGGGAACTGTATTCTGTATAGAGCTGATGTGTCAGCCAGGGGTTGTCAGCATAGCCGACGGCTAGGACGTCAGAGGCAAAGCCGCGACGGCGCTCGGCTTCCGCGCGGGATACGAACGTCCGGCCGATGGACTCGGCGTATGCGAGGATTCGGGATTGAACGGTTTTGTGTTCACCGGGTGTAGGCATCTTTCAGTCTTCTGTAAGGAGCTTAATCGCGTTGGTTGCTTCTTGAAACTCACCAGAAAGTTCAGACGGATCGGTAAAATGGTAGGACACGAACCGTGCCCCGTCGCTCTCAATACGATTAAAGAAATAGCATGCACTCTTAGCGGTCCCCGGCAGATCACTCACTTGAACGAGCGGCAGGAGCTTCAACGCAGTGCTCTGATTTCCGCTGATTATATATAGGCTATCGACGTCGAGCCATGTAGACATCGCTCGCGATTCCTTGAGGAACTCGCTGTTACTCCCTTTCAACACGGCAATTTCGTTCTCAAAACTCCCTTCGCGCGGTTTGCAATGTGTTGCGTTCACAATCACCGATCTATCCCAAACATCGGACATCGCTTGCCTCAGTTTTTCTACCTGACCAAGTAGTTCTTCATTCCGTAGTTTCGCTTCCTCTCGTCCTACCGCCCCACTGTGGCCAAGCCAATCGTTACGCTTCTTATTTATATCTCCGAGGATTGCTGCAATTTGTTTGCTCGACAACAGATGTGGCAGCTCAAGTGTGGCGTCTGCGAAGATCGAAGCGCAGATTGCTCGGTTATCCTTCGTATCCTTCCCATTCTCTTGAAGAAGCAACCGTGTCTGTTTTCCAAGATATTCCACGACTATTTTCCAAGTGCCAAACGTTGCGCGTTGGAAGCCGAGATGTTGCTTTGTCATGGTTTCCCTCAACTTCTTCCTGTGTAATGCATAGAGAGCATCTCTTCCACTAAAAGCACTAAGCAAAATTACGCTGATAAATTCCGCAGTAGCTTCGAAGAAATGGAGGAGGTGCTCGTACTTGGTCTTGTAGTCTTCACTTGGAGTCGCCTGCCACGTTCTAAGAATGGAAGCCATAGGAAAAGGAGTTGTCTCAATCCATTGATCCAAGCTGATACTCGCCTGTTCCTCCAGATCTCCTGTGATTCGGATCGAAAACTCGTTAAGGCGATCACTCACGGCGTCTGCTGAACGTGGATGCTTCCACAAGTCTCGCCTCAATTCAGACAAATCGTTTTGTAGACTGAACAGGGTATTCTCTTCTGCGGAAAGACGGGCTTCTATCTCCAGCATCTTTCGTTGAGTCGCTAAGTCAGGAATGAAAACTTGAAGCTCCTTTAGCGTCTGCTTGCTCAGTCTCGGAATAGTAGCTCCAGATGTTCCCCACTCTCGAATCTTCTTCCCAAGTTCAGAGTTCAGGAACTGGGCAATAAACTTGGCTTGGGATTTTGCCGGATCGACAACAACCTGGGCATAATGCTGTGTCTTGAGAGAAAAATCGTCAATTGAAGTCACTACGTCGCTCTGCCCGATCACAGGAACAAATATCGCGTTCGATGCCTCAGGGAACTTGAACTCCTCTCCAGTCCGGCCAGGATTGATTGCAGTTGCCAGATTTTGGAGAGCAATAGCAGGGAAACCAATCTGTTTGCTTGCTGCCTCGAAGTAGTCTTTTGCACGAAGCGCATCAATACCACGGAAATCAAGTGCATCAACGTACCGCCCGAGCTCGACAGTTCCTCCCTCTTCACCTTTCTTGAAATTCTCAAGAATCTGGGCGTTCGTGTTTCGATCATTGGATAGCTGCGCTACAAACATTGATGTCATCAC
>CAMLOB010000455.1 GCA_946481475.1 uncultured Chlorobiota bacterium
TTGAACGGGAGCCAGAACTGACCGCCGTCAAGAGAGATGAAGACGCCGACATCATTGCCGACAAAGAGGATGTTGTTGTTCTCCGGATCGACGGCAAAGGCCGTCGTGGGAATATCGGGAAGATTGCTCGTGATGTTGGTAAACGTCTTGCCGTTATCGTCCGAACGGAAGACATGCCCCGATCCGAAACCGGAAGCGATAACGTAGACACGGTCGGCTTCAACCGGATCGAAGAGGATTTCGGAGATATAGCGTCCCGGAATTCCCGAAGCGTTTCCCCACTCGAAACCGCCGTCGGTCGTGTAGCGAACCTCTCCGGAGGCGGTGCCGATGACAATATCAAGGTTATCAAACCAGGACAGACCGATCGCCGATATGTTGGCCTGATTCCCCGGCTCCAGCCCCTCCCAGTTTCCGCCCCGATCAACCGATCTCCAGAGTTTTCTCCGTCCGCTATAGAGCGCGATTCTGTCCACCGGACTCATCGCCACCGGCGTCGACCAGGCGCCGGGATCGTAATCGGAACTACTTGTACGGTCGAGGTCCCGTGTGAGATAGAAGGCATCGATATCCCCCGGATCGGAGACATCGATCAACGAAAGGCGTCCATACTGCGACTCGGCATAGACGATGTTGGAATTCGACTCATCGACAACCGGATGGAATCCGTCTCCCCCCAGAATGTCGATCCAGTCGTCGGCCCACCCATTGGACCCGAAGGCCCCCATCGACCCGTTATCCTGCGATCCGCCGTATGCCCTGTAGGGCCGCGTCTGGTCAAGCCCGAGTTCGTAGAACTGGGTAATCGGCAGTGAAAGACTGATGCGCGTCCAGCTGGAACCGGTGTTGGTCGAGCGGTAGACGCCGCCGTCGTTGCCGAGGTAGACGATATCCGGATCGTGCGGGTCGAAAACCAGCGTATGCTGATCCGGGTGAACGTTTCCGCCGGTATACGAACGCGTCGTATTCGTCCAGCTATCCCCTCCGTTCGCCGAGCGATAGACGTCAATGCCGGCCAACAGCACAATATTGGGATTTGTCGGGTGAACCGATACGTCGTGGTTATAATGTCCCTGCGCGTTGAAGAACGCACCGCCGAAGCTTCTGAGATAGTTCCACGTCAGCCCGCCGTCGAGAGACTTGAAGACCTGGGCGCTGTCGTTTGTTCCGCTGTTCCGCTGCGCCACCATGGCGTAGGCGATCTGCGGACTGGAAACCGAACGGGCCACGCTTGCCCGTGTCGCCCTGAAAACGGAGAGACCTTCAGCACTCTGGAACACCGGCACTTCTGCCGAGGCGTTGGTTGTGTAGAGAATTCTGGCCGCCGAAGAGAAAGACTGGACTTCGGCAAGCAGAACTTCATCCTCGTTCTGGGCGTTGACCGCCATGCTGAAGAAAACACCGTCACGCAACTGCTTCCAGTTTTTTCCCGCATCGTACGAGATATAGAAACCTCCCCCTCCCTGAGCACTGGTGGCGTATACGATATCGGAATTATCCCTGCGCACGTAGAGATCGGAGATCGTCCCGAGCTGGGACAGGCCGGACTGGAACCAGGTCTCCCCCCCGTCGGTCGATTTGAAGATGCCGTCGCCGAAATAGGCTGGAGTCCCGTTGAACTGGCTACCGTGCGAGTTGATGACCTCGCCGGTGCCGACATAGATGACTTGCGGATCGCTCGGGTCGAACTCAATTGCCGCAATGGCCAGCGCCGACTGTCCGTCGAACGTCGTCCTCCACTCGTTGTAGTTCCCCGTATTCTGCCAGACCCCGCCGGAAGCGGCTCCGACAAACAGGGTTTTCTGCTCGGTCGGATGGACGGCAATCGCCCGCACACGTCCGGCAATGTTGCGCGGACCGATATTTTCCCACCGCGCCGCTTCGGCCTGCACCGAGACGCCTTTCGCCTTTTCCGCCCCTTGGGCGAGGCGTTCGGCCACTCCCTGGGTCTCCCGGATTGCCCGGGTTCGCATTTCCGTCGGGATAGTTCTATAGGGAAAGCGCCGCTGAAACAGAAACCATTCATGACGACCCGAAGGATCTTCCCCCTCCTCTTCCCCTTCGGCCCTCTTCAGAGATTCCTGTAATTTCGATTCGAACTCTTCAAGTTCCTCCTCCGGCTGCGGCCGCAGATCCTCGTCGGTCCGCTGCGACAGCAGAGAGTCGGGGACAACGAAGAGAAGAGCGGTAAGACAGGCGTACACCAGTACTCGAAACGGGAACGGCATGGCAATTAATAAGAAGAATGTGAGTATTGACAGGTTTTCTGTGTGTGGAACCGGGTTCTCCTCCGAGCGGCTCGCACGACTTTCGTCGCAGTCGGTAAAAACGACGCAGTCGGTTGACGGATATCAAATCGTCAATATTACCTTCAACATTGAAGATCATTAGAAACAGTATGAATCCGATACGACTTGTCCCTCTTGCAGCCCTCTTCTGTCTCGGCCT
Organism: uncultured Chlorobiota bacterium; assembly: GCA_946481475.1. Next base: position 2,449 of record CAMLOB010000455.1, read on the forward strand.
TCTCTGCGGTGCATGTTCGCAGACGGATCGGGAGGAGACGGGTGAAACGACCCTCTCCCCTTACCCTCCGGTTGTCGATGCATACGGCGATACCGTCCATATAGACAAACGACCGGAACGTATTATTTCCCTTGCTCCGAACATCACCGAAATCATCTACTTTCTCGGTGCCGAAGCCCGATTGATTGCCCGGACCGATTACTGCGATTATCCTCCGGCAGCGGCCGAACTCCCGTCGATCGGAACACTCGGCTCTTACAACCATGAACGGATCATCGCCATGAAGCCGGATCTGATTCTGATGATGACTTTCGACGGCTCGTCAAAGAGCGAATACGATCGCCTGAAATCGCTCGGCTTGCGCCCGTTCGCCCTGGCCGAAGGTCCTCTTGAGAATGTTATCAACGGCATCGACACGATTGCGATGGTTCTGGGAGTCGAAGGAACAGGAAGGGAGAAGAGCGACAGCCTGAGAGACATTATCAACGACATCCGGGAGAAGGGGGCGAGACTTGCCCCGGTTTCCACATTCGTTGTAATCGACAAGTCTCCTCTGATGACAACCTCCGGAGGCTTCATCGGAAGCGTCATCGAAGCGGCCGGGGGAGTAAACATTGCCGCAGGAGATCCGATTCCCTATCCGGTCTACAGCCGCGAACTCCTTCTGCGGCAGAACCCTGAGGCGATTCTGGTACCTGCGGCCTCCGACACGATCATCCGGGAACTGCTACATCTCTATCCGGAATGGCACGAACTTCAGGCAGTTCAAAACAACCGGGTTCTGACAATCCCGCACAACTTGATCGCCCGCCCCGGTCCGCGTATTGTGGAGGGATTGCAGAGAGTGTTCAGGTTGTTGCATTGACCATCTTCCTCTACACTCTACACTCTGCAAACTGCTCCGGAAGGTCTGTAAAGACCGGCCTCTGCCTTCCATCATGATTCATTCCGACAAAGCTCTGCCCACCGGGTGAGAACTTTTCCCTGTTCATGTGTCTCTGGTATAGTTTCCGGTACGGCATATGGTGGAGACAGACCAAACAGCAAGATCGAGAACTGTCCGTTTCCGAATCCGGTCAAATCCGTGGGATGCGGAGATCGGCTGTGGCTCAAGAGAAATTTTCCCACCGGAAGGACAACCGTAAAGAATGCTCGTCAGCATCTGCTTTTGCAATCCGGGCACTGAATATCAGGAAACAACATCAGCTTTTGTACAGCCCATCCGGTCATTTTACACGTCACCAATCACACGTGGCTATACGTACATTCAACATGACAGCCGAAGAGCAACGGCTTATTCGCGAGATCAAAGAAGGGAATCAGAAGTCGTTTCAGATCCTCTTCGAACGATACAGAATCCCCATCTATCGATATTGCGAGCTGATGTTGGGAGATGGTGTAATCGCTGAAGATGCCTATCAGGAAACCTTTATCGCCTTCTATACGGCCTGCAACAGGGATGAGCAATTCAGCAGTATTCACGCTTACCTTCTGACAGTAGCCCGTAATCAGTGCCTGAACCTGTTGCGAAACAGAAAACTTCAGGTTCCGATAGAGGATGTCCATGAATTACAGTATGAAGACGAT
>CAMLOB010000456.1 GCA_946481475.1 uncultured Chlorobiota bacterium
TCGTTGTTGTCGATCGATCCGTTCGGAAGATTGACGACTGTTCCGCCCACCGTCAGATTCCCGCCGATCGTCGTGCTCCCTCCGATTGTTGTATTGCCGCCAACCGACGAATTACCGCCGACCGATGAACTTCCTCCAACGGCTACATTCCCCGAGGCGTTTACGTTAACCGCATTTACATCACCGGTCGTGGTGATATCGCCGGTGGTCGGGTTCATCGTCACGTTCGTGTTCTCGATCCACTGCGAGCCGTTCCAGACCAGCGTTGCATTCGTCGTCGAACCGGTCGGCAGCAGGTTCACCGTCTGCCAGGTCGGCAGGCCGCCGGAAATCGTCAGCACCTGACCGTTGTTTCCGGCATTCAGCCAGGATATCTGTCCCCCCGGATTGGAGAAGAAAAGAAGATCCCCCACCGTCGGCTCTGCTGCAGGAAACGTAAGAGCGTAGGAAAATGCTCCGCTTGCCGGCACGCCGAGCTTTACCCCCTGCCCTGATTGATTCGATAGCGAAAAACTTTCCGCCGTTACCGGTTGCGGCTGTGCATGGACGGTTGCCGGGACAACGGCCAGGATCAACAGTATGAGCAGTAAAGCCGGAAGAAAAACTGCACTGTTCCTGAAATTATTCATAATTCTACCATGGGTTTGATGCGACCCGGAAAAAGGCCGATCCGTGTGTTCGAGTAGCCTGCCTTTCTGTAGAGAACAAAAGCCTGATTTCATTCCCTTTCTTCTCTCGATCTGCCGACGCTTCGGTCGGCACTGGTGGTTTATGGACCTCTCTGTCAGAACCTATGCCGAACGTTACCGGACCTGACTGCCGTAACCCCCTGCATACGTGCTGATCTCTCTCTTTCAACCTTCCCCTCTTCTCTCTGCCGGGGCGGCGTTGCGGAACACCTGTCGTTCCCGTTGTCGTCGTTCTCTTCTACATCGAGACCGACAGGCATTCCGCTTTCCGCTCGCTTGCGCTCAAGGGCCCGCCTGACGGCGGGCCGTTTCCGAAATCTTAATAGACAACCCAGTGGAAGCGCTCGGTGGCGCCGATGTTCACAGGAAACTCCACGTCGAAGGTCGTTGCCGTGCGGTTGTTGACGACATGCGTCACCTGCAGACCGGACGACGACTCCAGGGTCACAACGATAACGCTCGCCGCCGAGAGAGAGACACCCGGGTTCACCGTGTAAGTCCATGCGCCTGTTCCGGCCACGTTGCCGAGAGCCTTCACCGTACCGACCTGAGTCGACCAGACCGGCGTGCCGCTTGCGTTGATCGTCAGCACGTCACCCTGATTGTTGCTCGATGAGAGCTCGGTCGGATTGTTCGATGCGTCGCCGACCCAGAGTGCGTTCTGCGTCAGCGTCGTGTTGTCCATCAGGTCATCCGGGCTGATCTCCTCGACGTTCCCCGAGGCATCGGTCACCAGAACGCCGCCGCCGACCGTCGTCGTCGTGCTCAGGTTCGGTGCGGTCACCGTTCCGGCATTGATCGTCACCGCGTCTCCGGCTGCGTCGCCGAGCGTCGAGTTGCCGTCGACCGCCGAGTTGCCGCCAACCGTTGCATTGCCGCTGACCGCCGAGTTGCCGGTGATCGTCGCGTTCCCCGAAGCGTTCACGTCAACCGCGTTCACGTCGCCGATGGTCGTGATGTCGCCCGAGGTCGGGTTCATCGTCACGTTCGCGTTCTCGATCCAGACGCCGTTGGTCTGATCCCAGACAAGCGTTGCGTTGTTCGTCGTTCCGGTCGGCAGGGTGTTGATCGTCTGCCAGGCCGGTGCGCCCGACCCGTCGATCTGCAGAACCTGGTTCGTGGTGCCGGCGCCGAGCTCGCTCGGATGATTTGTCGCGTCGCCCACCCAGATAGCGTTCTGGTTCAGCGTGGTCGCGCCGAAGATATCGTCGGCATCCGCCCGCTTGATAAGGTTTGTCGTCGGATCGATCACCAGAACCGCGTCGTCATTGACGTCCGGTGCCGTTGCAGTCAACAGATTCGGTGCAGTAACCTGATTACCGTTGATCGTCAGGTCATCGCTGGCTCCGTCACCCAGCGTGGTGTTGCCGGTCAGTGTCATGTCGTCGGCGACCAGATCACCGGTCGTCTCGATGTTCCCCGTAATCGGGCTCATCGTCACCTTCGTGTTCTCGATCCACGAGTTGGCGCCGGTGCTCCAGACCAGCGTCGAATTGTTGAGCGTACCGTCGGGAAGCAGGTTGATCTCCGTCCAGGTTGGAGTCGTACCGTTGATCATCAAAACTTCCTGATCGTTGCCCGGAGCAACCGATCCCGGATTGTTCGATGCATCGCCGACCCAGATATGATCCGTGGTCAGCGTCGTGTTCCCCATCAGGTCGTCTGCGCTGATCTCCTCGATGTTCCCCGAAGCGTCGGTCACCAGAACGCCGCCGCCGATCGTCGTCGTCGTGCTCAGGTTCGGTGCGGTCACCGTTCCGGCATTGATCGTCACCGCGTCTCCGGCTGCGTCGCCGAGCGTCGAGTTGCCGTCGACCGCCGAGTTGCCGCCAACCGTTGCATTGCCGCTGACCGCCGAGTTGCCGGTGATCGTCGCGTTCCCCGAAGCGTTCACGTCAACCGCGTTCACGTCGCCGATGGTCGTGATGTCGCCCGAGGTCGGGTTCATCGTCACGTTCGCGTTCTCGATCCAGACGCCGTTGGTCTGGTCCCAGACAAGCGTCGCGTTGTTCGTCGATCCGGTCGGCAGCAGGTTCACGGTCTGCCAGGTCGGCGTCGAGCCGTTGATCTGCAGAACCTGACCGTTCGTTCCCGGAGCAACCGCTGCCGGGTTGTCCGATGCGTCGCCGACCCAGATGTTGTTCTCCGGAAGCGTTGCGCCGCCGATCAGATCGTCCGTGCTGATCTCCTGAACGTTCCCCGATGCGTCGGTCACCAGAATGCCGCCGCCGACCGTCGTCGTCGTGCTCAGGTTCGGTGCGTTGACCGTTCCGGCATTGATCGTCACCATATCTCCTGCCTCGTTGCCGAGCGTCGAGTTGCCGTCGACGTTCACACTGCCGGAAGCATTTACGTTATCGCCGTTGAAGTCGCCGATCGTTGTGATGTCGCCGGTGGTCGGGTTCATCTGCACGTTCGAGTTCTCGATCCAGACGCCGTTGGTCTGATCCCAGACAAGCGTCGCGTTGTCCGTCGATCCGGTCGGCAGGATGTTGATCGTCTGCCAGGTCGGCGCTCCCGACCCGTCGATCTGCAGAACCTGATTTGCAGTGCCCGGTGCCAACTGTGCCGGATTGTTCGTCGGATTGCCGACCCAGATATGATTGAACTGAAGGTTTGCGTTGTTGATGAGATCGTCAATCGACTGAATGCTCATCGTTCCGCTTGCATCACTGGTAAAGATACCCGCAGCCGGAGCCGGCCACAGGAACGTTCCGGTCTGACCGTGCGAGCCGGAACGGATCGTAATCCATTCGGTGCCCGAGTTATACATCCGGAAGCCGCTCGATGTCGTCGGAGACGGGCTTGGGCCGGGTCCCTGTGCGAAGGCGGCGGTGCTGCCGATCATCAGGCCGATGATGGCGGCGCATGACATTGCAAAGACGAGGATTCTGTTGCGAGTGTTCATAGCAATCTGCTCTTGATAAATGGAAGACAAAAAATGTTCTATTGAGAATTGAATGTTTATGATCAGTCGGCTACGGGTTGACGACGATGTAGTGAAGCTTGCCGGTGGGTGAGTCATAGGTAATGGCAAGCTCGACGGTAAATCCGGTGCCGGGGGATACGGAGATAACCCGTGCCGGAACGATGCCGATGAAAGGGTCGTCATCAACAACGGTAACGTGGATAATTGCACCGACCTTCAGTCCCGCATAAGGAATGGTGAGTTGTGAAATTCCCATCGGGATCGGGACCGAACCGGCGAACTTGTTGGATCCCGCACCGGAGAGCGAACCCCTGACGGTGACGTCACCGTTGGTCATGATGCTTCCGGTCTCCGGGTTGATCGTCACGTTGTTTGCCTGCACCCACGAGGTACCGTTCCAGACCAGAGGCG
>CAMLOB010000457.1 GCA_946481475.1 uncultured Chlorobiota bacterium
TTTTCGAACAACCCGAACACCGTCGATCCGCTTCCGGACATCAGGGCGAAGAAGGCGCCGTTGCTGTAGAGTCTCTCCCTGATCTCCCCGATTTCCGGATATGCCGCAAAGACCGGTTCCTCAAAATCATTGACCAGTCGGCCGCGCATCGAACCGGGAGTGCGCAGTCCCTTCCGCAGCAGAGAGACCAGGTCACTCTCCGCTCTCTGATCCGCTCTGCCGACTTCACGGTAGGCCCAGGGTGTCGGGATGTGAATTCCGGGGTTGACGATCAGGACGTGCCAGGGGAGGGAGATCTCCACCGGCGTCAGCCTCTCGCCGCGGGAACTTCCGTGGGCAACGCCGCCGTGAAGAAAGAAGGGGACATCGCTTCCGAGCGATGCGGCGATGCCGCACAGAGCTTCTTCATCAATTATTTGATTCCACACCTGGAGTGCTCCCCTGAGTACCGTCGCGGCATCCGAACTTCCTCCTCCCAGACCCGCTCCGGTCGGAATGCGTTTCCGCAAAACGATCTCCAGCCCCCGGTCCTCTCCCAGGTGTTCGCGTGCGGCCCGTGCCGCCTTCACACACAGGTTCTCCCCCATCGGCTCGCGTTGCAGTGCATCGTTCCCCTTGACCGTGCAGGTGATCGTTTCATCATCCCGTAATCTCAACGTGATCTCATCACACAGATCAATCGCCGCAAAGATCGTGTTGATGTCGTGATACCCGTCCTCGCGGCGGCGAAGGATTTCCAGTCCGAGATTGATCTTGGCCGGAGCCGATAGCTGAAGTTCCGTCATGAATCCTGCGCCTCAGTTCTGCTGTGAATCGGCTGACGTTGCCCGGGGAATCATGTCGACCGAGGTGTAGACCGGCAGATTCCGCAACCGGAAACTTTCCACTTCCCGGTCGGCTCCGGCCGACGGACCGCCGATCCGGAGGACGGCGTCGCACCGTTCGGCAAGGGCAAGGGAGAGGGGCATCATCAGATTCCCATACTCCTCTTCTCCGGCCGCCTCGATAATCGGCAACCCGAGATTGACGCCGATCACCGGCACGTGCCCCCGACGGAACAGGGTCAGAGCCGCACGGTTCATCTCCTCAAGATTCTTCTTCCAGACGTCAGGATTGTCCGAACCGGAACGGTAGGGACCGGCGATCATGATCCACATGGAGTTGTTCATGTCGTTTTGTTTGATTGAACGGGGCCATAAAGATATATTTCTCCGGCTCAACAAGACAGGGGAAGATATGGGAGAGAATCTTATGGATCGGAAGGAAGAAGAGATCACAGAGCCGGGTCCGCCTGCCACGACCGTCACTCCACCGCCGGAGGCGGCCGCCGAGGAGAAGGAGATCCGGTTTCTGCAGGGACCGCAGACCCGCCGGTTCGAGCTGGGGAGGGCGATCCGCATCTTCCGGGAATTCATGCGGGGATTCCGGGCGCTCCACTTTGTCGGACCTTGCGTGACGGTCTTCGGTTCGGCCCGGTTCCGCGAGGATCATCGCTACTACCGGATGGCGCAGGAGGTGGGGCGGGAGTTGGCCGAGACCGGCTTTACGGTGATGACCGGCGGAGGGCCGGGGATCATGGAGGGGGCCAACCGCGGGGCGAAGGAGGCCGGCGGATTCTCGATCGGCTGCAACATCGAACTGCCGATGGAACAACGTCCGAATCCCTTTCTGGACAAGTGGGTCACCTTCCGCTATTTCTTTGTCCGCAAGTTGATGCTCGTCAAATACTCCTACGCCTTCGTCATCATGCCGGGGGGCTTCGGTACGCTCGACGAGTTGTTTGAAACTTCCACGCTCATCCAGACCGGAAAGATCCGGAACTTCCCGCTGGTCATCATGGGAAAGGATTTCTGGCAACCGATGCTCGACGCACTGCAGGAGACGATGGTGACCGGGGAGACGATCGACCAGGCCGATCTCGACCGGTTCATCATCACCGATTCTCCGGCCGAGGCGGTTGCCAGGATTCGGGAGATCGCGCTGAACGAGTTCGGCCTGCGGTACGGCCCGAAGCCGAGACGGCGGAAGTGGTTGTGGGAGTAGGGGACGGTATTGGGTTGCGTTTCTCTGCTCCGGACAGGTATACTCCGAAGTTGCCGAGAACATAAAGAGATGACATTGACCGACTGTTCTTTGTGGCATCGGGTCTTGACGGGGAGATTTACCATCCGCCGCGGCGGACACCAAAGGCACGAAGAATCACAAAGGTCTGATCTTTGTGGTTCATCCTTCCGGCGATAATTCTCTATCGATCCTACTGAAAACCTCTGACCGCCACAAACGAAAGAACCGAGATCACCACCCAGAGAAGAACACCCTGAACGAACGGGCGGAGTCCCAGCTCCCGGATCGTGCCGAGCGAAAGACCGGCGCCGATCAGAAACAGCGTCACGGTCATCCCCTGTCGCGCAACGGCCGTGATGCCGTTGAAGACGGCAGGATCGATACTCTCTCCAGACAGCGTCCGCAGTGCCGAGGCGACCACGAAGAGGAGGATGAACCAGGGAATCGTGATCTTCCCCTTTCGTTCGCGCCGGATCATGGAGAAGAGAAGAACCAGCGGGACGATCCAGAGGGCACGGGTCAGCTTCACGGTCACCGCGATGTCCAGCGCTTCGGTCCCGTATGCCGAGGCGGCACCGACCACCGAACTGGTATCGTGGATGGCGACCGCGGCCCAGAGACCGAACTCCGGCTGCGACAGACCGAAGAGATGACCGATTGCCGGGAAGAGAAAGAGGGCGACGGCGTTCAGGACGAAGACGATGCCGAGCGAGACGCTCATCTCATCGGAGGATGCGTCGATCACCGGGCCGACGGCGGCGATGGCACTCCCGCCGCAAATAGCCGTGCCGCTGGAGATCAGCGTCGAGGTGTTCGAGCGGGTCCGCAGAAGTCGCCCGAGTCCGAGTCCGAGAAGAAGAGTGCCGATGATCGTGACGGCGGCAAAGAGGAAGCCGGAGCTCCCCGCCTCGGCCACCCCCTGAAGGTTCATCCCGAAGCCGAGTCCCACCACCGATGCCTGCAACAGCCGCTTCGTCCATCTTCCGCTCTCCCTTGCGTACGGATTGCCGATGAGAAGTGCAAAGAGAATACCGACGGCCAGGGCAATCGGCGGTGAGATGAAGGGGAGGGAGCAGAGGAGGAGCAGGAGGAAAAAGAGGAACCGCCGGACGGACGGCTTCAATCGCAACGGTCCGCCGGACGGTTCGTTTATCGTGTCGGGATCTGTCTCCTTCTTTGGCTGTATCATGTCCTGTGTTCCGGACCGGATTCCGTATCGGAAGAAAAAAGAATCTACGGCAATTCCGGTCCGCACTTCGCTACAGCCTGTCAGTCCTCCAATTGCAGATTCCCGGAACTCTGTACGGTTATCACTCCTGAATGATCTTCACAATCCTTCCCGTCAGAACATCTTCTTCGACAAGGATCTTTCCCACGGTCACCGGCAGCGAGAACCTGCGGGGACCGGCACTGCCGGGGTTGAAGTAGAGCACGTTCTGTTGTCGTTCGATGCGGGGGCGATGGGTGTGTCCGGTGATGACCGCATCGAATCCGGCCGCTTCGGGCTTCAGGTTCAGGTCTTCCGGGCGATGGAGGACGTAGAGATATTTCCCCTCCCACGCAACAACGGCCGTCATCGGTATCGGTCGCCACTCCTCGCCGGTGTCGACGTTCCCCCGGACCGCGTGGACCGGGGCGATCTCCCGGAGCCGGTCGAGAATCGCGGGATCGCCGACGTCTCCGGCATGGATAATCAGTTCGCTCCCCTCAAGAGCTTCCATCGCCTCCGGTCTCAGCAGACCGTGCGTGTCGGAGATCACTCCAATGTGTCGACTCTTCATAATGGATCAGTCAAGGTCCTCTCTTTGTGCTCCCGGCGACTTCGGGGTATATCAGCCCGGAAAGGATGAACCGCCAGGTCACCATCCGCCGCGGCGGATGGTAAATCTTCCTGTCAAGCCCGGACGCCACGAAGAACAGAAGGCAATATCTTCAAAATGCAGGACGCAATGTACCGACCC
>CAMLOB010000458.1 GCA_946481475.1 uncultured Chlorobiota bacterium
CTCCGACAACGAGGGGAACCATAAACATCAGCGTGAGGGTGAAGGCGATCAGATAGTAGGATCGGGCAAGGTGGAATATCATGGCTGTTGTCTTTGCTGCGGGGTGAATGTGTGATTCTAAAACCGGAATAAAAAAATCGACCTTCGCAAATCGAAAACCGTACTTCGACATTCGTCGTAGTTGGCTTCGGCGGCACTCGATGTTGCTCGCCGATCTCCGGTGTCCCGGCGTCGGGGTAAACCCGACGGCTACCGGCTGCATGAAATCCTTCATTCGCACATCGCCAATCGTACTTCAATTCGGGATGAGGCAAAGGTTTCTGCCCCCTACGGTCTTCCCATTTCCTCCGCAAACCGCCACACATCCTCGAACGAATTATACATCGGCACCGGCGCAACCCGGATCACGTCCGGCACGCGGTAGTCGGCGATGATTCCCCGTTCCATCAGTCTGCCGACCATCGCTTTCGCATCCTCTCCGATGCGGATCGAGAGTTGGCAGCCCCGCTGCGCCGGATCGGACGGCGTCAGAATCTCGAATCCCTCGCGTTCGTTCAGCAGATACTCCAGATAGCCGGTCAGCTTCTCCGACTTCTCGCGGAGTGCCTTCATGCCTGCCCGGTCGAAGAGTTGCAGTGCGGCCCAGTGGGCGGCCATCGGGAGGATCTGTGCGTTCGAGAGTTGCCAGCCGGCCGCTCCCCGCTGCGGCACGAACTCGCGGGGCATCTCGAAACGGGTGCCGGGATCGTTCCCCCACCACCCGGCAAACCGGGGGAGATCGGGATCGAAGGCGTGACGCTCGTGAACAAAACATCCGCTGACGCCCCCCGGACCGGAGTTCAGATATTTGTAGGTACACCAGACGGCGAAGTCGACATCCCAGTCGTGCAGATTCAGCAGAAGATTTCCCGCCCCGTGGGCGAGATCGAACCCGACGACGCATCCCTGCGCGTGACCTGCGGCGGTGATCTTCTCCATCTCGAACGCCTGTCCGGTGTAGTAGTTCACCCCGCCAAGCATGACGAGTGCAACCTTCTCCCCTTCCCGTTCCAGGTACTCCTCGATGTCTTCGGTCCGGAGCGTTGTCTCCCCCTCGCGCGGCTTCAGTTCGATGATAGCCTTGGCCGGGTCGTAGCCGTGGAACCGGGCCTGGCTTGCAACGGCGTATCGGTCACTCGGGAAGGCGTTCTCCTCGATCACGATCCTGAACCGGTCCTGCGTCGGACGATAGAAGGAGACCATCATCAGGTGGAGATTGGTGGTCAGTGTGTTCATCACTACCACCTCCACCGGTTTCGCACCGACGATCCGGGCTTCGGGTTCGGCAAACATCTCATGGTAGCTGAACCAGGGGTAGGTTGCCTCGAAATGTCCCTCGACCGCCCAGGCCTGCCAGTCCTTCAGCTCCTGTTCCACCATCCGTGCCGTCCCCTTCGGCTGGAGACCGAGGGAGTTGCCGGTGAAGTAGATCAGGTCGTTCCCCTCTTTCCCTTTCGGGATATGGTACTCGTTTCCGTATTCGGCCAGCGGATCGTTCCGGTCCATCTCGCGTGCGTAGTCCAGCGAGCGCTCGTAGGTTGTGGTCGTCTCTGTCATTGTTCTGGTCTGTCCTGATTGGTTTGCCTCTCCTGCAAAGGTAAGAACGTGAGAGGACTTCGTGCTTCCTTTGTGCCCTTGGTGACTTCGTGGTAAATCTTCCTTACCCTCCGCGGCGGACACCAAGGACACGAAGAAACCACAAAGAAGGATTGCATTCCCTATTTTCGGGGTTCTTATGGTTCTTCCCATTACAGAACGGGATGCCCTTCTGCGGGCGTTCGATGAATTTGTGGCGACGTGGCTGGAGACCCCGGACGGTCGTGCCGGGCTGGCTCTCTACGAACGTTCGGCCCGCGAGGGGAAGGAGAGCTACGGCGAGATCCTGGCCGCTCTCGACCGGGGAGACGACATCGCCGTCGACGTTCTGCTCCGGCTTCTCCCCTACGCCAACACGCGGGCCAATCTGAAGCGGGGAGGGTGGATCCACGTCACTCCCGGACTTCAGGGAGATATCCGTCGGGAGTATGAGCGACGGGGATGGATCAAACGGAAAGACTGGTCGCGTGTAGCAAACGATATTTTCCGGTTCATCCACCACGCAATCGACGATCCGGCCAACCTGGATCTTCACGCCGAATCCTTTGCCGCCATCCCCTACATCAAGGGGATACAGAGCGGCATCCTCTCGCCGATCCTCGAAGCGGTTCGTCCGAAACGGTACGGCATCGTCAACCCGCGTGTGGTGAAGACGCTGCATTACTTCGCACGGGAGAAGTTCACGACAAACGTTGCCGCCTACAGTCAGGCCAACCGGCGACTGATGGAGCTGGTCCGGGAGATCGGTCCGGAGCTGACCGAGCGTGCCGGACTCCAGCGCTTTCCCGCCGTCCGACTCTTCAATCTTTTCAGTTGGTGGGCTGTGGAGACTTCCGTCCTGAAAGGGAAGAAGGCTCCAGTTGCGGTAACCGAAGTCGGTGAAGGAAAAAAAACGACTTCGGGAGTCGAGGAGCCGCAGGCTGTCTACCGGGAGGAGAAGGATCAGGAGGGGAGACTGACTCCCGAAGAATGTGCGGCCGCTCTCCACACCTCCGTCGAACAGGTGGAAGAGTGGCTGGAAGCGTTGCGTGGAAAACGGCAGATGATCCTGTTCGGTCCCCCCGGCACGGGAAAGACCTACATCGCCGAGCACCTGGCCCGGGTGGTGCTGGGGGAAGGATCCGGCATGATCGAGGTGGTGCAGTTCCATCCCTCCTATTCCTACGAAGATTTCATTCAGGGCATCCGTCCGCAGCGGAGCGATGACGGCGGACTCGACTATCCGGTGGTGGAGGGACGCTTCCTCCGGTTCTGCCGGGAGGCGCGGATGCGGGGAGAGGATCCGTGCGTGATGGTGATCGACGAGATCAACCGGGCCGATCTCTCGAAGGTCTTCGGCGAACTGATGTACCTGCTGGAATACCGCGACCGTTCGGTGCCGCTGGCGACCGACGGACGACTCTTCTCGATTCCGGAAAATGTTTTTCTGATCGGCACGATGAACACGGCCGACCGGTCGATCGCTCTGGTGGATCACGCCCTGCGCCGTCGTTTCGCCTTCATCGAGATCCCCCCGGACTACGATGTCCTGCGCCGGTTCTATCAGGAAGGGGAGGGGAAGGCTGAAGGAGTGGATCTGGAAGAACTGATTCTTCTGCTCAGGGAGATCAACAGTGCAATCGACGACCGGGGCTTCGAACTCGGCATCTCCTTCTTCCTTGCGGATGATCTGCGTGAGCGGATCGGAACGATCTGGCGGACGGAGATCGAGCCCTATCTGGACGAATACTTCTTTGACGATCCCGGCAAGGTGGAGGCGTTCCGCTGGGAGCGTACGGCAAGGAGGGTGGTGCGATGAAGGGGAATCGCGTGAGGGGGGGACGGAAGATCGATCTGGTCGAATGGGAGCGGACGGCGGTTCCGGCTGGGTTGATGCGTCCGGACCAGATTCGTCTGTTACGAAGCGAGTTCGGTTCGGCCGTCCGGGTGGAGCGCGATCCGCTGGATGGAGAGTCGTGGCACCTGACGTCGCTCGGTTACGTCGGCTCGATCCCGCTGGATAACGATCTGATCCTTCACCTTCACCCGAAAACTCCGGTCGGAAACATTTTCCGGATGATCGAATACGCCTACCGGATCGACTTCCGTCTGTTCGATTCTCTCTACCGCTGCGACACGCTCCCCGATCTTCTCGACGTCCTCGCGCTGATCCTTGCCGAGCGGATTCTCCTGCGGATTCGTCGCGGACTCTATCGGGCCTATCTCCCCCGGAACGACAGACTGGAGACGTTGCGGGGTCGACTCGACATGCCGCAGTTTGTCCGGAGCGACTGGCGCCCCGATCTCCCCTGCCGCTTCGGCGAACAGACGGTGGACAACGAGGAGAACCGGATTCTCTGCCGGACGCTTCATCTTCTGCTGCGAAGCTCATCCCTCTCCGGGC
>CAMLOB010000459.1 GCA_946481475.1 uncultured Chlorobiota bacterium
GGTTCGGACGGGACTGCAACTCGTGCGAGCCGGGTTCTTCTCCGGTCCCCGGTGCCGGGATCGGTTTGAAGGTCGAGTAGCAGTGGACCTCCTCGTTGACGCGAGGCGTTTTCGAGTAGCTCGGCGTTACGTCTTCCAGTTCAAGATTGAGCCGTGAGCCATGGTTGCGGACATACGGACTCCAGGAATCGACATCGATGTTGACGTGCTCCTGATGGCATCCGGTGACGCCGAACAGATCGGTCTTGACCAGGTGGGCCGCCATGCCGGGCCGCAGCGAGATGTCGACGCCGGCCATGATGTATCCGTTGCTTGTCGCCCGGACGCTGTGACCGTTGCCGTATCCCGGTATGCCGCCGACCGCGTTGGAGTAGTACTTGTGTCCCCAGTTGACGGTCAGGCCCGTCAGGTCGGTGTGGAACATGATGGCGTCGCTGAGCATCGGCGTCGGTTCGTTGCTCATGACGGGGATGGCATTGGAAGATCCTCCGGCAGCGAGGACGAAGCCGGGGATACCGTTGACCGGCGTCGATTCGCGGAAGGAATAGGCCGAGTACATCGTTGCGTTGCTCGGGATGTTGTAGCTCCGCATGAAATTGACCGTGGCGAGGTTGCGACTGACCGACAGGAGCATCGGACCGGCGGGCGATCCGCCGTTGACCGTCGGCTGATATTCTCCGGAGACGATGACATCACCGTTTGCCCGTTGCTGAACGGAGAAGCCCCGCTCGATCGAGAAATTCCCCACGCTTCCGGTGGAGACGCCGTAGCGTTTCAGGTAGGAAGGATAGGGATTGCCGTACCAGTCGGTGGCGATCAGGTAGAGGTCCTCCTCGGTCCGGTTGTTCGGATCGGTGTCGTCGGTCGTCCAGCCGCAGACCACCCAGCCCTCGGGTGCGCCGATTCCCCAGCGGTCGTAGGTGCTCAGGGAATATCCCCCCGTCTCCGGCACACCAATCGTCGCGTTCGGCCATCCGTAGGCGTGATCCCAGTTGATCGCTCCGGTTCTCGCATCAAGTTCCATCAGAAGCAGCCGGGATTCCGGCGTTCCGGCGGTCGTCTGATACTCGACCGCTCCGGTCAGCACGTAGTTGCCGGTGACCGGGTTCTGCTTGACGCAGAAGGCCTGTTCGTGGTAGTCGTTCTGGGCATCGCCGATCTCCTTGATCCAGATCACATTGCCGTTCAGATCGACCTTGACGGCGAGAATGTTCCTGTCATCGAATACGGGCGGCAGGTTATCGATAGGGCCCTGAAGAATCTTCTGTCTCCATCCCACCATAACGTATGCGTCCGGTATGCCGTCGAAGACGCCGTTGACCCTGTCGTCAACTTCGATAACGTAGCGGGCTTCTTCAAGGGAATAGTTGGGGCCGAACAGATCGTAGTCGAATGTCCACTGAAGAACACCGGCGGCACTCGTCTTCACCAGCAGGGCATCCCGGTATCCGGGAAATTCGTCGTTGCTCCATCCGGCGGTGATGTATCCACCGTCGGCGGTTTGTTGTACGCAGTATCCCCAGGCGGGGAGATCGGTCGGGGCATAGGTCTTCTGGAATTTGACCACCTGGGCGTCGAGAGTCGGGGCGTAGAAGAGAAAGGCTGCAAGAAGAAGCAGAGCCGGTCTTGCAGAGGCGGGAAGTCGAAATGTCTGTTGCTTGTTCATTTGTCGTCCTGAATAAGGGTTAACACTGTTGAATTATCTGCCGGCGTTGAACGCATCTTTCTTCCGGATCGCCGGCAACGGTGCCACAGCGGTGGCGCGTGTGTAGCTACAAAGGAAAAAATAGGAGGGGGAAGGGAGTGCTTCCCTCCGTTCCGACCACGTAAAAACCACGTAGTGTAGATGCGTGAAGCTGTTGGGCAGGGGTAGGGAACTACAATGAGGAAATAAACGAGTTGAGAGCGGTCGCCTGCTGTATGTCCAGCTTCTTTCGGATGTTGGTCCGATGGACCTCGACGGTCCGGACCGAGATGCCGAGGAGTGTGGCGATCTCCTTGGAGACCAGTCCGATCCGTATCAGCGTACAGACTTTCCGCTCGGTTGCGGTCAGTTGCGGATAGATTCGGGCAAGCTGCCGGTAGAACCGCTGGTCCACCTTCGAGATCTGCCCCACAAGCTGTCCCCAGATACTATCCATATCCGGGTGCTCCGGCGAGGATGAGGAATCCGATGTCTTCACGTTTCCTTTCGGCTTGTCATTCGACGATTGTTTCTGCAAGAGCTGAAGGGCCATTGTGGAGAGAGTGATGTCTTTCCGTTCAAGCGTGGCCCGGAGTTTCTGAAGGTCCTCCTCCTTCTGCAGAACTTCCTTTTGCAGTTCCGCAATACGTGCGTGCATTGCCACCTCTATCGCATCCTGAATTTTCTGCGCAGCGAAAACATTTCTTCTTCCCTCCTGGTGAAGAATGGCGTAGCGCAACGCTTCGGACAGATTCCCCAGGTTTTCATAGAGGATGGAAAGAATGTCGGCACATTCGCTCTGCCAGAGGGGATCATTCTGTTCTTCGGCGGCTTTCATCCCCTTCTCCCCGAACTCAACCCCCAGAAGATGTTCTCCCTTTGCTTCGTAGAGGATGGCGAGATTCCTGTAGAGGCTGATGTGGAAGTGGGTCGGTTCAATTTGCTGTAATATCTCCAGCGACTTCAGAAGACATCGCTCGGCCTTTTCCGGATTTCCCATGTCGAGGAAGGCCGAGCCGAGTCCGTTCCAGGCGTTTGCCTCACGACCGGCATGGCCGAGCCGATGGAAGACCCGCAAGGCGCGGGTCAGATGGTTCAGGGCCGGAGTGAAATGGTCGCGCCGCAGGTGGGTCGACCCGAGGTTCGAGTGGGCGATGGCGCTGCCGAGATGATCCCCTATCCGGTCGTAGAGCCGTATGGCGGTCTGAAAGTATGGGATTGCCCTGTCGAGGTCGCCGATCTGTCTGAAGGCCAGGGCGATGTTGTTGTACAGGCGACACAGTTCCTTCGGCAGATCTTCCCGCTCGGCAAGATCGATCGCCTCAAGAAACAGGGTGATGGCCTCGGCATGCTCGGTCTGCGTTTTGCGGATCAGTCCCATGTTGCTGAGCGTCCGGATGATCCAGAGAGTATGGCCACTCGATCTGAAGTATTCCAGATTCCGTGTGTGCAACCGGAGGGCTTCGTCATGGTGCCCGAGATGGTTATGAACTTCGGCGATCAGAAAGAGTGCTTCGTGCTCTTTTTCCTCATTCCGCATTTGCCGAAACAGGTGATGGGCTTCGCGAAGGTTGTCGAGTGCGGACGCATGCTTGCCGACTACCCCCTGAATGTGTCCGATCAGGCAGAGACTGTCGGCCGTCAGCGCGGCATTGCCCGATGAGCGGGAAAGTCGAAGGGCCGAGAGGGCGTAGTCAAGCGCGTCGAAGGGCTTCTGCCGTCTCAGCGAAGCCGCCAGCGCCAGCAGAATCCGGATCCGCTCCTCGTTGTGCGTTGCCGTCTCAAGCTTCTTTCGCAGGGCCTCACTTTCGGAGTGATAGGAGGTTTGCCGGGATTCAGGGGATGGTCTATCCATAGATGTATACGATAACAATGCACTCATGCCGCCACAGCGGAATGTCGGTTACAGCCGGAACCGGAAGATCTGCCGCAGGAAAACAATCTGCACTCCTCAGGCGGATCGTCCGCTACGTAGTAGACCCGGGAGTGAAAACCTCGTCACCGTTGCCCTGTGTACACCTGCCTTCTTTGTTCGACGGCTTTATTCTCTATGACCTGAAAAACGGATGCCGCATAACAGTAACAGCCGAAGTCGCGGCGCGGTAACGGATCAGCGGCGGGAAGCAATCCGGAAGAATCTACGCAGGCTGCATCTTCCTTGATTGCGGGAGGATATATCAGTAGTATCGTCCTTCTCGCCGGGAAGGTCTCCCTTTGCCGGTCACCCCCTTCGCGATCAGTCCCAGCATCACACCGGCCACAAATCCTCCGGCGTGGGCCGCATAGGCGATACCGCCGGTCGTCTGCTCGGTCTGCGCAACCG
>CAMLOB010000460.1 GCA_946481475.1 uncultured Chlorobiota bacterium
CTCGTGGCGTCGAAGACAAGATCGATATCATTGAAGAGAGAGCTCGCGGTCAGTCCGTCGATCCCCTCGTGCGTCACCGCCACCCCCATCCGTGCGGCCCGGGCCAGTCCGTCCGACTCCGGATCGATGCCGACCAGCATCTTCACCTGCAACTCGTTCGAGAGTCGCAGCATCTTTATCATCAGATCGGTGCCGATGTTTCCGGAGCCTATGATTGCGCAGTTCATGTCTCTGTAGTTTGTTGTCGGGCAAACACGTCCATTATTCCCCACCGGCGGCAGAGGCTCTCCCTCCTTGTCCGGAATGCGGCACGAAAGATACGGAGTCGTCCTCTTTCCAGCCGCTTCAATTCATCCGTCACACAAACGGATATACGAACCATGGAAAACGGTCGGGTTGTCGACCTCCTCTCCGCAATGCTCGTCGGGATGAAAGGGGTCAACCAGCGTCCGGACAGACTGGAGCATCGTTTCGAAAATCTTGAAGGTCGCATTGAGAAGCTGGAAGAACAGCAGGCAAAGGCCAACCTGATGCTCGTCGAGATGCGGACCTCATTCATGCGCCTTGCCGACCGGCTGATCCGACAGGATAAAATTCCGGAACGGATTACAAAGCCGGAAGGGGTGGTATTCAGATAGAATGTGCGATTTCTGCGGCCGGATTTTGGCAAGAGCATGGGCTGCGAAGTCGATCCGTCGTTACCACAGTTCGTTGTTTCTCCTCCTCTAAAACCTGACGCTCACCTCTCCCATCCTTCCGATCCTCACCGACACGAAATCTCCGGCAACCACCGGCGAGACGGGTCCGAGCGCTCCGGAGAGGATCACCTGTCCGGCCTCCACCTCCGTCCCCAACGCCCCCAGCCGGTTCACCAGCCAGACGACGGCGTTGACCGGATCGCCGAGACATGCCGCCCCCGCCCCGGTGGAGACGACCTCGCCGTTCTTGCGGAGCGTCAGACCGATCGTCCGGCTGTCGATCTCCCCCAGTCCCGTCGGCTGCGAGCCGAGAACGAACATGCCGCTGGAAGCGTTGTCGGCAACCGTGTCCTGAATCCTGAACTTCCAGTCCCTGATCCGCGAGTCGATGATCTCGATAGCCGGAAGGACAAAGTCCGTAGCGGCGATCACCTCAGCCGCGGAGACGCCCGGTCCGCGCAGCGAACGCTTCAGCACGAAGGCAAGTTCTCCCTCGACACGGGGTTGCAGCAGTTGGCGGATCGGCGCGATCCCCCCGTTCGGCACGGCCATCACGTCAAGCAGTCCGCCGAAGTCAGGCTCGGAGACGCCGAGCCATTCCTGCACGGCGTGACTCGTCAGGCCGATCTTTCGCCCCACAAGCTCCGCCCCGTCGGCAATTCTTTTCCTGAGGTTCACGCTCTGGATTTCATACGCATCCTCGATGCTCAGATCGGGATGCGTATCGGTCAGCGCCTCGCACGGCGTGCGGGAAAGCTGTGCGTTGTGGAGTCGGTCGGCAAGTTCGGTAGTCACGGGAATTCAAAAGGAAAAATGCAAAATTCAAAAACGGAGGACGAAGTACTCCTATTCGGGATCGACGGCGACGGCCTTGATTTCGATCAGCAGGTTCGGATGGGGGAGTCGGCTGACGGCGACGGTTGTGCGGGTCGGCCCGGTTTCGGCGTTGAAGTATTCGTTGTAGACGGCGTTCATGCCGGGGTAGTCGGCCATATCGATCAGGAAGACCGTCAGGTCGACAAGATGCTCCAGGTCGGCACCGGCTGCATTAAGAATCGCCCGGATGTTCTCGATCACCGCACGCGTCTGCTCCCGGATATCCCGCTCCACCGTTCCGTCACCGTGAATGTTCACCCCGACATGCGTGTTGTCGGGTCGGCGTGAGGAGACGCCGGAAACGAAAATGAACCCGTTCGCTTTTCTGGCATGGGGATAATTGGCCAGTGCCCCGGCCCGGTTTTCAAGAATAAAGGTGTTGTTCTTCATCGCGGCAATTTTTTTTTGAGATCGGGAAAATACCAAATCGATCCGGACCCCGAACGGCACGGTTCTTGTGATTCTTTCCAACAGCCCTTCCGGATTCCATCCAGACGGACCGATGTCCGACACCGATTCCGGCCGGGACGACAACCTTGCGCCAGACCTGACCTCTAACAAAAAACAGGGTAAGGTGTTAATGGAGCAAGGGAAACACCATGTTCTACCTGAAACCCTGGAGTGCATCATGAAGACCCGTACCTTTTCCCTGTACTGCACACTTTCCCTTCTTCTTCTCGGCGCATGCAGCGACGCTCCGCTTATACCGGAAGAAGTCGCCTCGAACGTAAAGTTCGTCACCGTTCCGGCCGGAAGCCTTGAACTTCCTCCCCAGGACGGCTCCGCCGAATCCCGCATTATCTCGATCGATCACCCTCTGGAAGTCGCGATCTACGAGACGACACAGGACGAATTCCGGACGCTTCTCGGCACGAATCCAAGCTGGCATACCGGAGCCCTCTACCCGAACTGGGGAAGGCGACCGGTGGAACACGTCACCTGGTACGATGCGGTTGTCTACTGCAACCGGCTGAGCGAACTGCGGGGGCTGGAGCCGGCCTATGTCATCGGATATCTTGAAGGAGATCTGAAAGTCGGCTATCATGGCGGATCGGTCCAACCGGTTCCCGACGCCGAAGGCTACCGGTTGCCGACAACCGAAGAGTGGGAGTATGCCTGCCGGGCCGGGACAACAACCCAGTTCCACACCGGGGACCTGATCGGCACCGGACTCGACTGCTTCACATCCGAACCGGATGCCGAACGGGCCGGATGGTACTGCACGAACTCACGCCGGGGGAGCGTTCCGAACGGCGAGACGAAGAGCGTCGGATACAAGGAGCCGAACAGCTTCGGCCTGTACGACATGCACGGAAACGTCTGGGAGTGGTGTGCCGAGGCGAACACGGTCAAGGGGGGATCCTGGGCAAACGAACCCTTCTACGCCCGTTCCTCCTCTACCGTCGGCGAAGCCTGGCAGAGCACCTGTGAGGGGGGATCACGCTACTTCAACGTCGGGTTCAGAGTCGTGCGAACGGTAAAAGGGGGATGAGTTCGTAGAGTTTATAGAGAGGAGAGTTCATAGAGGGAGGGACGTAGGGGGCAAAAACCTTTGCCCCTGTCCGCCGCCGCGGTCCCGGCCGATGGGACGGGACCGCATTCACATCAACATTCATCTTCTATTCGGAAAGAACCATGTGCAGATACCGTTACCTGATTGCACTGCCGGCATTGCTCCTCTCGGGATTCGTTTCCTGCCGCGATCAGCCGCTGGAACCCGAAATGTCCTGCCGGAATATCCTCCTGAACGGAGGATTTGAAGCTCCTGTCAACACAACGCATCTGCTCCGAACCCTCGGCAAACCGACCACCGCCGCCGACTGGTACGGCGGACACAACGCCTCCTGGAATCTGCCCGACATCATCCTTGCCGGTGAAGGAGAAGCTCCTTCGGCATCCGGCAAGGTCCGACCGTATGAAGGGAAGAGAATGGCAAGCCTGCTTCAGACCGCCTGCTATGACCAGTCGATTCTGGGGATAGTGGAATCACAGATCGAGGCGGGAACGATGCGGACCTGCCGCGTCCGGTTTCGTGTCGCAACGGATCGGGGAAAGCCGATCCAGGAAGCATTCGGAGCCTATTTCGTTGACTCGGAGGACTTCAGCGCCCTCTCGGTTATGGACGCCTCCTACGGATCCGAGGTTTCCGTCAGCGACTCGTGGATTACGATTGAAGGGAGCGTCGAGACGGATCGCCCCTGGGACTGGGTAGTAATCGCTGCGTACTCCCGGGAACCGTTATCCATGGAAGGTATCCATATTTTTATTGATGATGTGCGGGTGGAAGAGTGTGTGAGTGAATGAGTTCATAGAGGGAGGATGTAGGGGGCAAAAACCTTTGCCCCTGTCAGACGGAGCGGTCTGTCGCGTGAGTGCGTGAGTGCGTGAGTGCGTGAGTGCGTGAGTGCGTGAGTGCGTGAG
>CAMLOB010000461.1 GCA_946481475.1 uncultured Chlorobiota bacterium
AGCTGACGCTCGAGGAGTACGAACGCGTCCGCGTTCAGGATGATCGGTTCGCTGCTGCAGGCGATCACGAACGAGCCGTCCGGAAGGACCGTGGGGGGGAGGGTGATCTCGGCCAGACTCTCGACCGGCGCGAAGTTGTGGAAGGTTCCGTCGCGGGAGTAGATGAAGGTGCCGATCGACCCCTCCTGCATCCCGAGGAAGCAGAGGAGATCACCTCCGATGACCGGCGCAATCGGGACGCTCCGTTGCAGGCCGATCTCCCAACGGACCTTCCCCGCAACGTCCAGCGACACCATACTCCCTCCGGAAATTCTCCCCCCGCCGCCGCCGCAGACGTAGATATTACCGTCGTCGTCGGCCGCTATGCCGGTGGGCAGAACCTGCAAGGGCGTCCGCCATTCCTCCTTCCCCTCCTTGTCAACCGACAGAACGAACGGACGATATTTTCCCTCTTCAGTCCGTCCGGCTCCGCCGATAACCACCCGTTCGCCGACGATGATCGGTCCGTACTCGATACGACCGCCGACCGCCATCCGCCCGGTCTCCTCTCCGTCGGCTCCGAGCAATACCAGCGTATCGACCAGATCATAATTGTTTCCCGTCACGCCGAGCGCAATGCCGACCTCCGGACCGAACGCCGGGGAACGGACCAGCCCCGGCCTGAACGTTTTGCTCCAGACGTCTTTCCCTTCCGGATCGAATTTCCCGACCCATCCGCTTGTCGTCCCGCAAACCACTCCTCCCGGAACAGTCAACGGAGCCAGGGGCAGGCCGGGATCGTCCGAATCGCTTCCCCCCAATGGAAGCCCCCACCGCAAGGTGCCGGCAGAGTCCACGGCATGAAGTTCTCCGTCGGTTGTGGCGACATAGACGGTCCCAAGAGAATCGGAGGCAAGGTCGGAAAGAGGAAATTTTCCGTCGGGAAACTGAAAGGTTCGCAGAAGAACGTTGTAGCGGATCAGCGCCAGACGACGGTCGGTGGTAATGACGGCAAGACGGTCGGAGGAGAGGGGGAGGGGAGGACCGAGAAATCCGGCACCGAGAGAATCGTAGACGGTTTCGGAAAATCCGGTGAAGCCGGAGAGGGAAACGTCCGAGAAGTTGCGCGACCGGTCCGCTCCGCCCGAGACGTTCGGCCGGTAGTCGGCCGAATCGCCGCAGGCAATCAGAAAGAACGGAAGGAGGCAAAGAACACCCCATACCTTCCGGCCGACTCCGGCATCACGCCGACTGATGATTCCCCCGGTTCCGGCAGCATCCATATTCACGAAGAACTGCTCTCCTCAATCGACGTCGTAGGGACTTGAACTGACCCGTTCGTAGGTCTTCATAAAGGCTTCGTACTTGACCGGATACTGATCGTTCAGGATACCGGTCACCACCATATCCCCCGGCTCGGCGATCAGCACCCGTCCGTCCGGCTGCTCAAGCTCCAGGCGTCGTGTCGTTCGAAAGGCTTCGACCACATCCGGTCTTCTTCTGAACAGACCGCTCTCCTCTTCCGGCAGTGGTGGAACTATTGTGCTCATAATCTCTGAAAAAGCTGAAATGAATAGATATCCCGAATCAGTTCATGATCTGTACGCCGTCGGCCACCATCGTCACCACACGCTGGGGACCGGTAATCGCTTCGGGGTCTTCGGTCTCGGACTCTTCGGCGTAATGCTTTGCGAGATCTTCGGGAATTTCCTCGATGCTGACGACTCCCTGCACCATCGCAACCTTGCCGGAACAGTCGGTCGGGACGAAGAAACCGTAGTCCTTGAATGTGATGCGCATCTGTGTCGTGCCGTCGGTGAGGATCATCCAGCATCCCTTTTTCCGGCAGACATCCAGAATCGTCCCGTGCAGGGTGATCGTCGTGTTGTGGAGCGTGGTATCGTTGACGGCTTCAAGCAGGGTGCGCAGGGTCTGTCCCTGCGGATTGAACGTCGCTCCGAACTGTCCGATCTCCGGAAGTTCCGGTGCGTCGCTGATCCGAATCTCCATATGCTCGGATTCCTCCTGAGCAAAGACCGGCGCGGCAACGGCAACGCTCAGCAGGAGGAGAAAAAATACCGTGCGGTGTATCGTGGTCATCATGACATGTCCTGATGGGTTAATGGTTTGTTCCGACAAAAATAGGTTCTGCATTCCCCTCCACTTGCAACGAAGTGAAGCCCGGAAGATGCGGAAGAACTCAGGCTTCATTCGGACTTTTCTTCAGACGACTTCAGTCCCGATCCCACCCTTCCGGAAGGTCGTGATGGCTTCCATCGCAGTACGGCTTGTTCTTTGAAGCGCCGCAACGGCAGAGAGCGTAGCGGGTCGGCTCCGGCGGCGTCAGGTCGTCGGCGATGTCCGGCACGATCCCTCCCCGCACTTCGTAGGGTCCGCCGCTTCGGATCGTGATCTCCCCGACCCTGTCGATCCGATCGATTCTTTCCCCGTTTATCGTTGCGGCGAGCGCTCCGGAAGGGCAGCGATGAACCAATTCGGCAATCTCCTCTTTCGAAGCCCCGTCCGGATCGATCCACGGACGCTCGTCCCGTTTGAAGACCGCCGACAGTTCTTCGGTACAGTAGGCCGCATGGGCGCAGATCGTCCGGTTGTCGCGGATCGTCACCTCCTTCCCCTCATATTCCCTTGACCGCCGCAACGGCTTGACGATCTCCCGGTGTCCGGAGAAACCGTTGCTCTTGTGTGTGCCGTCGCAGAAGGGTTTGTTCTGCGAGCCGCCGCAACGGCAGAGAGCCAGACTCTCCTTCGTCTCGATCTCTCGTCCGTCGGGCCCGATGAATCGCTTCAGGCCCTTGACGATATAGGGTCCGTTCTCCCTTATCTCGATCATAATATCGGCAACATCGGTAGTAGACATAAGCGATTACCGGAACAGATTCTGCAAGATAGTTGGTGGAACAAGGAACTGTCGGCCGAATATACAGTGCAGTCCGGAGTCGGCAAAGGGAGAAGGCACCGCCGGAGGACGTCCGGAGAACTACCGCATGTCCTTCAGTTCGGAGATGCGTGCCGGATCGCCGGTAATCCACTCGTAGGAATCCACAAGCCGGGCAAAGGAGGGGAGAGAGGCATTGAAATCTTCGATATCCTTTGATGAGAGAACGATGAGCGCAATTGCGGTCGGCGTATTGATGTAGGCGACCGCCTCGAAGAGAGAACTGTCTCTGCGGACGATGTGGCAGACTTCCGCCTCCACACCCTGAATCGTCCCGAGAGGTTGCTGCCGCTTCACCAGCGCCTGCGCCCCGGCGGCCCGCACGGAATCGCGCGCAATTGTGGAGGCGACGGTCACGCTGTCGAATGTTTTCGGAATGGTGTTGGCGTACATGACCACCGGCGAGGAACTCCAGGAATTTCCCACCGGCGTGAAGGCCGCCCCGAGTCCGGAAACCTTCGCACCGCGCTGGTCCAGATTCCACTCTTCGGGAGCCTCGATCATCCAGGCATGGCACTCCCCGATGATGATCGCCACGCCGAGATTATCTCCCTGCGCATCAAGAGAAGTCGCCGAAAAAATCCCGACCAGAAAAAGTCCGGTCAGAACGCAAACGGCTCGTGATGGAGAGAAACCGGTCATCACCGTCACCGCAGATCATATCGAAGTCCGATGGTTCCCTGAATCGAGGTGAGTTTCAGTTCCGGATCGCTGATCGCCCCCATGATCGGCAGGGTGTAGGTAATGCGGGGACCGATAAAGAGCCGGCGGTTGAGCCGGATCTCCGCACCGATATAGACGACCGGATCGATCAGAAGCGGCGAGACGTTGTCCGGATCCTCCGACGGAAAGACCTTCGAGTGAGGATCGCTCGCCTCTCCCGACGGGTAAAACGCTTCGATGATCTCTCCGCTCTCAAGCGTCACCGTCTTCGTCAGAATATCTTTCGTGTAGATCATCTCGGCACTGAGCGGGAACCCGATGTTCACCCCGGCACCGATGTCGCGGGGTGTGACCGGCTCGCCCTTGACGGCCGGCTGGCCGCAGAGGGGGAG
>CAMLOB010000462.1 GCA_946481475.1 uncultured Chlorobiota bacterium
GCGGAGAAAAGTTCGACCAGACCGTCCTGTTTCCCCAGGAAATAGACATCCTCACAAAAATCAAGCTCGCGACAGAGGCGTTCGGCCTCGGCACGGTCGGGTCCGTCACCGACCATCACCAGCTTTGCCGGAATGCTCTCGCGGACCTGGGCAAAGACGCGGACGACGTCGGTGACCCGTTTGACCGGACGGAAGTTGCTGGCGTGGATCAGGACCGGTTCGCCGTTCGGCGCAAAGCGTTTGCGCAGGTGTGCCGAGTCGACCGGTTTCCAGACATCGGTGTTGACGAAGTTCGGGATCACCTCGATCTCCCGTTCCAGATTGAAATTCGTCAGCGTCTTCTCCCGAAGGTACCGGCTGACGGCCGTCACACCGTCCGATTTCTCGATAGAGTAGCGAACCAGGGGGAGGAGTGTGGGGTCCAGGCCGATCAGCGTGATGTCGGTTCCGTGGAGTGTGGTGATGATCTTGATATCCCGTCCCTGTTCGTTCAGAATCTGCTTGGCGTTCCAGGCGCTGGTTGCGTGGGGGATGGCATAGTGGACGTGGAGTACGTCCAGTTCATCGTAGAGAACGACGTCGACCATCTTGCTGGTCAGTGAAAGAGAGTAGAGATCAACTTCGAACAGGGGATAATCCGGGAGTTCCACCTCGTGGAAAAAGATATTCTCCCGGAAGCCGTCAAGCCTGAACGGCAGCGCATACGAAATGAAATGCACCTGATGTCCGCGCGCGGCAAGCTCCTTGCCCAGTTCTGTTGCTACAACTCCACTCCCTCCGTATGTCGGGTAGCAGGTAATGCCTATTTTCATGGAGTCGAAGTTACGATAATGACCGGTATGGAACCTATCAGTCTCTGTTACGGTCATCAGGTACGATTGCGATATTCAAGAGAGAGAACATCAGATCAGATGGACGAACCCCGACCGACACAGACCATCGGCGAAAGGACCAGAAGTGAGATCAAAGTGCGCGGATCCCGCTTTATCGCTACGGCGATCCCGGTCAGAAGCAAGGATGAGGCCAACGATGTGATCGACCAGATACGGAAGGAATTCTGGGATGCCACCCACAACTGCTTTGCCTACCAGCTTGCGCCGAACGGTGCGGAGTACCGTTTCTCGGACGACGGAGAACCTTCGGGAACAGCCGGAAAGCCCATCCTCTTTTCCATTCAACAGCGGGATCTGCTCGATGTTCTGGTGGTTGTCACCCGGTACTTCGGCGGGACGAAGCTGGGGGCCGGAGGACTGGCCCGCGCCTACGCCGATGCGACAAACGATGTGCTGGAGCAGGCGACGGTCGTGGTCAACTGGCCGACGACGAGAGTTCGGGTCTTTACGCCGTATGACGACCTGAGTGAGGTTCGCAGGCTGGTTGAGACCCACACCGAAGAATTCGAGGAGGAGTTTCGCGATGTCGTGATCTACACCGCTTCGATCCGGGATGATCGCCTCGATATGTTTTCCGATGAGCTGACCGAGAGGACGGCAGGTCGGGCCGGACTGGTCAACATCGACATTACCGAGGCGGGGTGATCGCTCGTGTGTGGAGTTGCGGTATTCCGGACATCTCCCCGGTTCTCTGCCTGTCTTGCGGGCATCTGCCTTCTTCTTTCTTCTTCTCTCTTCAGTCAGACTGCCGACACGCTTGTTTTTCAGGGGAACCGACACTTCACCAGCGCGGGAATCCGGAACGAACTGCGCGGGCACTCGCGCGATTCGGTTGAACTTCTGCTTCAAAAGAGTTATGCCTCTGAAGGATTCTGGGAGGCGACTTTCTCTCTGCGGAACGATACGGTGACGATTGCCGAAGGGGGACGCTACAGCATCCTTTCCTTCAGTGTTTCCGCTGACTCGGCGACCGGTTCCGGCTCCTTTCCCGATCTCTCCGCCATCACATCGGCTGTCGTCGGTCAGCCTTATTCCGATTCACTGGTCGGTGAGCTTCTGGCGGCCGTCGTTCGCCGCTACAACGAGTCGGGCTACGGACTGGCCCGGATACGACTCGGGTTTCCCGAGGTTGATCCTGAAAAAAAGGGAATTGCATTGAGCGGGAGGGTCGTGCCCGGTCCGCGGATCGTGGTGAGCGAAGTGCTGGTTGACGGGACCGGAAAAACGTCTGAAGCGTTGGTCAAGGGGGCTGCGGGGGTGAAGCCGGGAACATTGTTCACCGAGAAGATGGTCTCCGAGGTGCAGGGGCGTCTGAGGCGGCTGAATCTCTTCGAGAATGTGGAGGAACCTTCCCTCTACCGGATCGATTCCACCCGTTTCGGGCTGCTGATACGGGTCAGGGAGAGAGCCTCGAACACGTTTGACGGCGTTGTCGGTTATCAGCCGGCGACGGAACTGGAGGAGAACGGATTCTTTACCGGTCTGGTCCGGATCGTCCTCAGAAATCTCTTCGGCGGGGGAGAGCGCATTTCCGGTCACTGGGAGAAGAGCGACCGGACCACCTCGCAGCTTGAACTGGGCTACGCACAGCCCTACATCTTCGGTCTCCCGCTGGAGGCGGGGGGGGAATTCCGGCAGATTCAGGAAGGGGAGACTCCCGCGCTGACCGCCTGGGTGGAGCGGAAGTTCCGGTTGAATCTCGGATGGAGTATCGGCGACTATCTTGTGGTGACTACCGGGGGGAACCTCACCAGTGTAATTCCCTCTCCCGATACGATCAACGGTCCCTGTTCCGGCCGTCAGCTTCTGAACAGCCGGACGCTTGCGGTAACGGCCGGGGGGAGGTACGACAGACGGTCGGATCGTATCAATCCGGTGAGCGGAGCTTTTCTTGCCGCCTCGTATACTTTCGGATCGAAGAATATCAACGATCCGGAGAATTGTCTGGAGGGAGAACGCGGAACGATGCTGGCCCGCCGGACGGTGGAGGCCGATGTCGAGACCTACGTGCAGATCGTCGGTCCTCTGGTGGCGGCCGGCATTGCCGATTTCACCGACATCAGCGGAGATTTTCTGGAGGAGAGCGAGCTGATCCGCTTCGGCGGCGTCAACAGCGTGCGAGGATATCGCGACGGACAGTTCCGGGCCTCGCGCATTGCGTGGGGACGGATCGAAGGACGGGTTCTGCTGTCGCCGGTCTCCTTCGCCTCGGTCTTCCTTGACGGAGGATACTACGCCCGTCCGGCCGATTCCCGACTGGGTATTCCGGCAACCGATGACATCATCTACGGCTACGGCGTCGGCCTGCAGGTCGACACGCCGGTCGGAGTTGCCCGGTTCTCCTTTGCGCTCGGAAGGGAGGATACGTTCGAGGAGGGGAAGGTGTCGGTCGGGTTGGTGGGGGATTTTTGACGTTGTCGAGAGTTTTGTTGTGTGGTTGGATGGTTGTAGAGTCGAGAGTCGGGAGGGGGAAGTTGTTGTGGTTGAATGGTTGTGGGTCAAGAGTCGAGAGTCGGGAGGGGGAAGTTGTTGTAGTTGAATGGTTGTAAAGTTAAGAGTCGAGAGGGGAAGTTGTTGTGGTTGGGTGGTTGGATAGTTGCGGGGGCTGGAGACCGACCGGGTTGGTCGACAAAGAGTGAGACAGCCGGTCAACTCTTGACTCCCGACTCTTGACTCCCGACCCCAGACCCCCGACTATTCCCCCCCTCTCTACATCTCCAGATCCGCATCCTCATCCGCCTGCTCCAGATCGCTCAGCGCCTCTTCCTTGGTCGGGTAGATGTAGAGAACCCGGTCGAGTCTGGCAAGTTCGATCAGACCGGCGACTTCGGGGGAGAGGGAATAGTAGATTGCGTATCCGCCGGCGGCCGCCATCTCCCGGTGGGCCATCAGCATGGCGCTCAGTCCGGACGAGTCGCAGTAGATCACCTCGCCGAGATCGACGAAGAGGACGTCGATGCCGGAGCGGCAGAGGACGATCAGCTCTCCCTTGAGACTGGAACTGTTCTCAGCGTTCAGGTGGCTTTCGTGAAGAATGAGCGTCGCCTGATTATCAATGTGGTCGACCGTATAGCGCATAGCGATTCTGCGTTTG
>CAMLOB010000463.1 GCA_946481475.1 uncultured Chlorobiota bacterium
AGCTACCCGGAATCGCGCAAAGACGCAAAGGGCCAAAGAACGCAAAGCCGAAGGTGACTACTCACGGCTCAACGCTGATAGCTCAAAGCTCACGGCTCAAAGCTCCTCAAACCGAAAAGGGGTGCCCGACCAAAACCGGACACCCCTTCTTCTTGCCTGATGATCCTTTTACCTTAGCGGATCACGTTCACCCGTTGAACGACCGTCCGGTCTCCCGATTCCACGACCACAAAGTATGTGGCGGCCGGGAGTGTGCCGAGGTCGGCGCGGAACTCGTGTGTTCCGGCCTTTCGCGTCCCTTCCTCGAATGTCCGGAGAACCCGTCCGTCCAGCGAGTAGACCTTGCAGAGCACCATCCCTTCGGTCGGCAGGTCGTAGCCGATCGTCAGGATTCCGGAGGTAGGATTCGGTGCAAGCCGGACCGCCATACCTGCGGCGGCTGCATTCGAGGTCTCCTTGCCGCTCTGCACTTCCCATCCGTTGCCGGGGCTTGCCGCCGAAGGATCGTTTGTGCCGATCGGTGCGGTGCTTGTCCCTTCACCCCCCAGCGCAATCGTTGCCGGACTTGCCGGATCGTTGCTGTGGACCTCGATCGTTGCCGAGTGGACTCCCGGAGCGTTCGGTACATAGCTGGCCTCGAAGAACTCCGTCTGTCCCGGCTCAAGAACCCGGCGCCGCAGAGGGGTCGTGAAGTAGTTCGCCGCATCTGTGCCGGTGATGGTCACGCGGTCCAGAACAACCGGGAGCGTTCCCGTGTTCGTGACCGTGAAAAATGCACGGGCCACTTCGCCGACCGGGACCATCCTGTTCTCGAAGAGGGAAGGAGGATTCACCGTCAGCATTCTGGTTCCGGCGTAGCCGCGGATCCTTGCCCGCGTGGTGTCGCCGTTCGAGAGAATGATCAGGATTTCCGCCTCCCGCATACCGTCGCTGCCGTTCGGGTCCGGAATCAGCGTGATGCCCAGATCGAGGATTTCGCCCGGCTTCAGCGTCACCGGCAGTGTCGGCCAGGGATTGTTCGGATCCATCACGATCTCTCCGTTCCCGCCGACGATCTCGATATTCCGGATCGAAACGTTCTCCAGCTTCGTGTTCTCCAGCGGAATCATTCCGCTGCTCGTCTCGCCGCCGATGACGGCCGGTCCGAGATCAAGATCACGCGCTTCGAGGTCGAATTTCCCCTGTCCGAACACTTCCCAGTAATAGACGCCCCGCTCGGTAATGCCCGGGATCACAAGCGTCGAATCGTTCGTGACCAGTCGGATGGTTGCTCGCCTGCTTCCGGAGCGGATCGGTGTGAAGCGGACCATCACATCCAGACTCTCTTCCGGCTTCAGAATATAGTCGTCACCCGACTTCGTCCCGCCGGTAACTCCGAGGATCTCGAACTCGTCCACGTCTCCGGCTTCAAACCGGAGAGCTTTCTCGTTGATCCGCAGGTTGCAGTCGCCGTCATTGTAGAGCGTGCCGGTCATAACGCTGCTCTCACGCACCTTCGTTCTCGGGAAGACAATCGAGGAGGGGCGTCCCATATCGGCCCCTTCGGTCAGTTCCGAACCGAGTCCCCGCATGAAAATACCACTCGAAAGGAGCCCCTGAATCGAGTCGCCGAACACGTCGGTATCCTTCAGGTTGAAGGCGTTTGTCGCGAAGTAGAGTTTCGCATACCGTTTGCCCGGACGGGTCGGAACGGCGTTCAGATAGAACGTCCGGGATTCTCCCTCCGGAACGATCAGACTGTCGAATCTCGTATTCGCCGACTGCGGCGCAACGCCCGGTGCGTTGCTCAGGAAGAAGTCCTGCGAGGGGACCGGCTGTCCGAAATCATCCAGCAGGATCGGATAGGGGGGCGTTCCCTGCCGGAGCGTCGTGTCCAGGAAGAAACTCCTGAGACCCCGGACCACAAAGTCTCCGGTGCCGAGATTGGTCGCCTCCAGTTCAAGCGAAATCACCGTCTCTCCGACGCATGTCGACTGATCTCTGAGGAACCGTGTCGAGGAAGTGATCGGCGTTCCCGAGAAGTAGATCTGTCCGCCGGGGGCCGAGATGAAGTTCCGAAGAACAAATGTCCGGACTTCCCCGTCTGCGTTCACCGTGAGTGTCGCCTCCTGATATCCCACTCCGTTGAGTGCGTTGAAGGTGATCGTCGGGATCGACGAGCCTCCGACCGGGACGGTCTCGAACGTCGGCGAGATCTCGTAGCTTCCGGTCGGATCATTCAATGAATAGGTGACCGTAAAGGGCTCATCACATCCCTTGGTGCCGGTAAGCTGATTGATGCTGATCGGCGTGTAGCTTTCCGAGGATCCGATCGGCACCTGAATCCCTTCAAACAGCTCATCCATATTCTCCAGTGTCGGCGTTCCCCCTTCGGTGACGTCGCCGACCCACTCAATGCATCGGAACCCTTCTCCGCGAAGTGTGTAGGCGCGGTTAAAGCCTTTGTTGCTGGTGATCCGCAGCAGCGCCTCCCGCGTTCCCGTATCGGTCGGCAGGAAGTTCAATTGCGGCGTTACCGTCTCGAAGCTGCCGATGGTTCCCCCTTGCGGAGTGATCGAATAATCTGCGGCGGCACTTCCGGTGATCTCGAAGTTGTAGGTCACCTCGCCGCAGGGGAACTCCGCCATGTCGAGCGAGAACGGATTCAGCGCAAGATTGTTCCCGACCTTGGACCGGACGCTTGTCAGGATTACCGCTCCGCTGTCCATCGTGGCTGTTCCTCCCTGAGCCGGGTTGCCGGCGATGGTGAAGTTCTTCGAGCAAGGACGGAGCGTAAAGAGCGTGTTCTGGCTGATCGGCGTGGCGCTCAGGTCATTGATCCGGACGCTCCCCCCCGCCGTCGGAGGATTTCCGAGTCCGATTGCGATGAAGTCCGATGTGGTCAGCGCAGCACCGATCTGGCCGTTGCCGTTCGTCTCGTCGCTTGAACCCATTTCGCCGTACCAGAGTTCGATCTTGTTCGATCCTTCGTACAGCCGCACCTGAAAGTGGTACTCGGTCGCCGTCCCTGAGCCATACCACAGATATGCCTCCCAGTCGACGACACGGATTCTGTTCGGAGCGCTCCCCACAAGCTTCGTGCGGACGCCGTTGCCGCTTGCCACCATGTCGTCGAAGAATGCTGCGACGACGGGGTGGGGACAATTGGCTTCGTTAAAGCTGTAGTAGGCGTAGATTGTCGGATAGTTGATCGTTGAGGTCGTTCCCAGCATCATCGGGCCGTTGGTGCTGACTCTGAAGTAGGGGAGAACCTCGTCTCCAAGTTCGAAGTCGAAGCCGACCGACTGGGTGGAAGACCAGACGTCGTCATCGCCGCTGACCATCAGTGTGGTTGCGCCGGACATGTCGATCTCCGATCCTGTCCCGGTCAGCAGAACGTAATCGGTGGCAAGGTTGGCCCGGGCTGCATCAAAAGAGAAAAGCAGCAAGGGCACAATCAGGGCTGCAAGACGTATCGGGATTTTCATAATGTTCACCTTGTGTGTAATGAGTAAAATGTGTTTTGACGTTGTGAAGGGAAGGGGAGGGGAGCACGGAAGGGATAACAAGATTGGTTTCGGATATGTTCCGGAACCGATGTGTGAAGGGTGTGGTGACCGAGGGACTCCATTGTCGTTCGTTGTATCTCTATCTCTTCCTGCCGGAGCGGGCTTGTTCCTCTCTGTTGCTCGAGGGTAAAACTTCGTGAAAACAGCGATCAATTGCAAAGAAAAAAACAGTTTGTGGGGAACAGATACGATTACAGAAAGTCTTAATCACGTTTATCCCTCCACATGAACCGGATCAATTTGATTGTCTGTTCTCCTCGACCCCTCTGTCTCCTCTCAGTTACGCCGGGGTATGGACTGGAGGGGCGTGCAACTCGTTGGGAGAAAAGGGGTAATGGGTAGCACTCCGCAGAAAAAAGCGATGCGGGCTGAATTTACGCAAATTGACGGCCGACATGTTTGCATTCCTGAAGCGATGGTGGAAC
>CAMLOB010000464.1 GCA_946481475.1 uncultured Chlorobiota bacterium
GTGGAGAAGGCGCAGAAGACCCCGGCCACCAGCCCGGTCCCGAGCGCGCCCAGCGGCGGCGGTGGCGGACATGCCGTTGCCGGAGAACATGGGGGGGTGCTGGTTCACAACGGGGGGCGGGCGGTCGGCTCTTCAGTCCTCGTTCCGCTTGCCGGCGGCGGCGGCGGCGGTGGTGCCCATTCGTTGCGGGGACGGGTCTCCGGAGGCGGCGGAGGAGGGGCCCTTTCCCTCTATTCCAGACGGACGATCTATCTGCTCGGAGAAATTCATGCCGACGGTGCCGACGGAGTATCCGACGTTACCAGTTCGCGAGGGAGCGGAGGAGGAGGAGGAGCCGGCGGCGGAATTCTCATGGGAGCGCAGGGGGGACTGGTTGTCGGAAGAAAGGGGAAAGTCTCCGTACAAGGGGGGAAAGGGGGTGCTCTGGTCGGCCCGGGGACCGAAAACGGAGGGGATGGAGGGAGAGGGCGGATTCGGGTCGATGGAAGGGTCGACTACATCGATTCGGCCATGACGATTGAACGTCTGACGCCGGGATATGTCGGGCCGGCCTCCAACATGAACGGTATTTTTCAGGCCGAATCCGGCACGGTCGTTTCCGGGGTCGCGGTGCCGGGAAGAACGATCCGGATTTTCCTCCGCCCGCAGTACGGTCAGTGGAGCTATGACAAACCGCGGGATGTCATCACCGACACCAACGGGTTCTGGTCGCTGTCACTCGATAAAACGGAAGTCGCCGACGGTCTCCTTTACGTTGCCGCGCTCGAGCAGACCGAAGAGCCGTCGAACGATCGGTGGCGTGCCGTTCCGCGGTGGATCATGTCAACTGCCGGAGGGGCGATTGTGGGCCAACCGGGCATCCGGATCAATCGCTCGACGATCGATTTCGGCTGCGTCAACTATCCCGAGTGCAAGACCGATACGCTCTTCATCACCAACACCGGAACCCAGAGCGATCTTGTGATTCGCCAGGTGGAGATGGAAGGGGCCACCGCATGGTTCTCTCTCGGCGAATCGGGTCAGCTCCGCATTCCTCCCGGCCACACCGGTATCCTTCGCATCCGTTTCTGTCCCCAGCGCGAAGGAGATACCACTGCATTGCTTCGGCTGATTACCAATGTCAGACCCGACAGCGTGCGCGTGATTTTCCTCTCGGGCTGCGGCATCACCGGCAAGCTCTCGTCGCAGGAGAATGAAATCGACCTGGGCGATCTCTGTCCCGGTTCCTGTCTGGACACGCTCGTCACGCTCCGCAACCACGGGAACGCTCCGCTTGATGTGACCGGCGTTGCGCCGATCGACAAGAATCTGGATGTGACCATTCTCAGTCCGGCCCTTCCCTTCCGGATCGATCCCGGGAAGGAGAGAACGGTCAGAGTCCGGGCCTGTCTCCAGGGCGACGGAGGAAATTTCGTCGTCTCCTTCAGAGCTACGACTCCCCCCCCGTCCCATTCGATCATCTTCCGTGTGCGGAATATCGGTCCGGAGGTCTCCCTCCCATCCGTCCTCAATTTCGATCCGAGAGATATAGGAGCGGACGATACCTGTCAAACCGGACAATTCACGCTTCGCAACCGCAGCTCTCTTCGTCCGCTTGAGATCACGAGCTTGAGCATCGACCTCCCCTGGTTCGAGATCCTCTCACCGGCGGTCGGCACGATGATCCCTCCGGAGGGTGAAGTTCAGGTCCTTGTTCGCTTCTGCGGCGGCGACACCGTCGGCCACTATGAAAGCCTGCTCCGGATCGGTCTTGCCGGCGGCTCCTGCACTCTGGACACGGTACTGCAACTGCGGGGAGAGGTGCGTCGCTCGGTTCCCAATCTGGACCTGAACGTGCTCGACAAGGTCGATTTCGGTTCCGTCCAGGTCGGGGCACGTTCGATCCCCCGCGAGATTCGCATCGTCAATCGGGGAGATGGAACGGCCCGGAACGTTACGTGGCAACTGACGGCAATCAGTCCGACCGGATCAGGTGAGATCGACGTTGTCGGATCGGCCGGTCCGTTTACCATCAAGGGGGGAGCTTCCGAGGCAATCTCCGTCACGATGTCTCCGGCAGTACTTGGTCTGCGTCAGGGAAGATTGACCTTTGCCTCGGAAGACGGGTGGAGGGACACCGTCCTCCTCTGCGTCAGCGGGGTGGAGCCGGGGATTACCGCCGATACGTTCTATCTCGACTTCGGGGGAGTCAGGGTAGGGAATACCGCCGACCGGACGTTGCGGTTCTTTAACCGGGGGAGTATCAGCGACAAGTTGTCGTCGATTGAACTTGTCGACTCAACAATTTTTACCCTGATGAACCTCTCGGCTCAACTCCCTGTGGACCTGCAACCGGTGACCGACAATCTGCTGGCCCGGTTCAGATTTGCTCCTGCGGTTCCGGGACAGGTGTGGGATACGCTGAAAGCCGCAACCGGAAGCGGCAGGGAACTGATCGTCCTTCTCACCGGAACCGGTCTGCTTGAGAAGGCGGAGACCGACGTCTCAATCGTCAGGTTTGTCTGTCCGGAGAGTGAAAGCGGGATCGATTCGGTGGTGGTGACCAATACGGGGACCTGGCAGTTGATCGTCAGCGAACTACAGCTCGGGGGGGCCGATCCGGGAGCCTTCCGTCTGCTCGATCTTCCGGCTCCCGATATGATCGATCCGGGAGAGTCGAGAACCTACCGCATCGAATATCTTCCGGCAACCGATCCGGTCCGGGCCACGTTGCGGATCGTTCACAGCGGACGGGGAACGACCCTGGTCGAACTGGAAGGGAGCGGTTGCGAACCGGAAGAGTTCTTCCTGACCTTTGTTCTGCCCGAGGTCACCGGCACTGTCGGTTCGGTGGTCTCTATCCCTCTGCAGTTGCAGACCGATGCGGCCTTGCCGGACGACATCCCGTTTCGGGTAGTGGTTACCTACGACCCGACGCTGCTGATGCCGGCGAAAGGGGAAGCGATTCGTCCGGTGCAGGGGCGTAACGTCACGGGAGGGGAGAGTCTGCCGGGCGAACTGGTGCTCGAAGGAGTTGTCCCGACCGGAACCGGGACCGGCGTCCTGCTGGAAGTCCCGATGCAGGTTCTGCTCGGCAGAACGTACCGTACCGATCTGGAGATACGGTTCGAGGGGAACGATCTTCCCGCACACTATCGTCCGTTGTTCGAGAACGGGACGTTCACGGCGCTGGACTGCGATACGACCGGCACAATCGATCTTGGGGGAGCCTACGTCATCAAGCAGAGCGTGCCGAACCCGGTCGCCGCAGAGGTGCGGATCGATTTCGAGATAGCCCGCCGCGAACGGGTGGAGATTTTCCTCTACGATGCAACCGGAACGGTTATCGCGACGCTGCTTGACCGGACGCTTGACCGGGGTGAACATCGACTCCTCTTCGATGCCTCGACCCTCTCGGCCGGGTTGTACTACTACGAGATCAGAAGTGGGCGGTACCGGGAGGTGCGGCGCATGATCGTTGTCGATTAAAGAGGCCTGCTCTCTTTTTCAGGTTGGATTTAACCTGATATTCCGCTAAGTTCCTCCCGTCCAGACATTCCCTTCATCTGATTCTATCCGCTCATCTCTCAGGAGAAGACTATGAAACGTTCCGGATGCCCGCAGCTCCTTGCAGTTTCCCTCTCCATTATTTCTTTTCTGCTCTTCGGCAGTTCTCTGCTGACGGCGCAAACGCATTACTTCGATCAATGGTTCTTCGGCACCCATGCCGGCATCGATTTCCGTTCCGGACAGCCGAGGGCTGCCGGGGGGGGACAGACGACGACGTACGAAGGGACCGCGTCGATCAGTGATCCGGTGACCGGAGATCTCCTCTTCTACACCGACGGCGTCACCGTCTGGAACCGGAACCATCAGGTGATGGAGAACGGAACAGGACTGTTCGGTCACGAGAGCAGCACACAGTCTGCCCTGATCGTCCCGCAGCCCGGCAGACCAAATCTTTTCTATCTCTTCACGGCCGAT
>CAMLOB010000465.1 GCA_946481475.1 uncultured Chlorobiota bacterium
CGGACCTGAACGTAGACGGCAACACGACGCACGTCGGAACGCTGGATCAGCAGGGTGCGGTGTCGAACTCGACGGGTGATGTTGTGATCGGCGACGACGCGAACATCACGGGTAGCCTTGATGTTGACACGGACCTGAATGTCGATGGAAACACGACCTTCAGCGCACTGAGCGGCGGCGGCAATCAGTCGCTCTACGTCGACAACACCGGCGCGCTTCAGGCATCGAACGCCACGGCAGCGCAGAACGCTACCGGCATCTTCAGCGGTGCGGTGACGGTTGCCGCTCCGAACGCGGGTGGTACCGAGGCGATTGCAGATGTGAACGTGACCGGTACTTCGGTTATCGTCGTAACGCGCGTTTCGGGAGCCGGCGGCCAGTTGAGCCATCACATCTCGGCAGTCACTGCAGGTGTCGGCTTCACAGTGCAGTTCTCCGCTCCGGTAACTGCCGGAGACGTGATCAACTACATGATCATCAACCCGTAAGGGGCAGGATGAGGCTGACGTAGAATCGGTTCCCTGCTCCCTCGGGCGTACCGATTCATGCTTGAAACAACAGGGGCAGGTGAGGGAGTGTCTTCACCTGCCCCTATGTTTTTCCAAACAAGAAATCATTTTTTCTGATATAGAGTTTTAAAACAAACAGAGGCGGATTCATGCGAAGAACACTATTTCCTGCAGCCCTGGCCCTCCTTGCCATAGGAGGTTCTACCCTGTGGGGACAGGGTCGGGATTATCGCGCGGAGCGACTGGTCCTTGACGATAACAACGGTAACACTCTCGTCATTCAGACCCCCGCCGGTCCGATCACCGGCGGAACGCTGACCGTTCCCGATCCGGGAGGGGCAGGGACGTTCCTGATTTCCAATCCTGCCGGGGGAACCCAGAGCGTCACCGGCGATTTCCTTCCGGGGACCGACAATACGTATGATCTCGGCTCCGGCGCAAGCCGCTGGCAGGACATCTTCGGAAGCGGCAACGTGTCGGTCGGCGGTCAGGTGCAGTTTGTGGAGACCGGCGGCGGAACCGATTACGTCGGCTTCCAGGCTCCGGCGGCGGTGACGGCAAACCAGATCTGGACGCTTCCGGCGGCCGACGGTACCAGCGGCCAGGCACTGGTCACCGACGGTGCCGGTGTGTTGAGTTGGTCAACGGCAGGCCTTGGCAGCGTAACCCACAACGCTACTCTTTCGGGCAACGGCACGGGTGCCTCTCCGCTGGCCATCAATCTGGGCAACTCGAACACGTGGACGGCGAACCAGACATTCGCCAGCCCGTTCCTGATCACGTCGAACTCGCGCATTGCGATGACCAACAGCGACAACAACGCACGCGACATCCGTTTGCAGGAGCCGAGCGGTACGGGAACGCAGTACATCGGTCTTCGTGCCCCGTCGGTAGCGAACAACGGCAACTATGTTCTCCCGGCAGTGATGGGATCGGCGGGCCAGGTGCTGAGTCTTGCCGCATCGAACGGTATCGACTCCGGAACCATGCAGTGGATTACGCCGGGGGGCGGCACAGTGTCGACAAACGCTACGCTGCTCGGTGACGGGTCGGGAGGCTCTCCGCTCGGCATCAATCCTGCCAATGGGAATACCTGGACGGGTCTGCAGCAGTTCAACAACGCCTTCACTATTCTCGGTAACGGCAGACTGGCCCTGACGAACAACGACAACAACGGGCGCGACATCCGCTGGCAGGAGCCGAGCGGCACCGGTTCGCAGTATGTCGGTCTGCGTGCGCCGAACGTTCCGCGGAACTCCAACTATGTCTTCCCGGACACGATCGGCGCTCCCGGTGATGTCCTGACGGTCGGAACGCGCAACGCCTTTATGGACTCGGCGACCCTGGTATGGGCGACTCCGGGTGGTGGCGGCACGGTGACGGGAGACAGTACGCTGATCGGCAACGGCAGCGGCGGTTCGCCGCTCGGCATCGACCTCGCACAGTCGAATGTCTGGACGGCAACCATCAGCACCTTTGCCGGATTCCTGGAGTCGCGGAACGAGCCGTTCGTGCTTACGAACACGGACAACTCGGCAAACGAAATGCGAATCCAGGAGGCCAGCGGCAACGGCAGCAACTACGTTGCCTTCCGGGCCGACACGTCGATCACGACGAACGATGTCTGGATTCTTCCTTCAACGGCCGGCACGGCCGGACAGGTGCTGGGGATCACTGCGGTGAACACGCCGAGCAACCGGTTCTATACGCTCAACTGGACCACGCCGACGGCGGCCGCGCAGTATGCCTACCGGAACGTGAGTGCAAACACGACGCTGAATGGGTCGGATGAGATTGTCGGCGTCAACACGTCGGGTGGGGCGATTACCATTACCCTACCGGCGGCGAATTCGGTTTCAGGAGGGAAGTTCTTCATTATCCACAACGAGTCTTCTCCCAGCGGTAACACCATTACCGTTGCTCGCTCGGGAACGGATCTGGTTGATGGGGGAACTTCTACTGCAATTTCCGGAACCCTCTCAGCCAATAGTGGTGCAATCTTCTATTCCAACGGCAACAACGCCTGGTTCCGGGTTCCCTGACCTGAAGGTATACCCGGGAGTCGGACTGACTATAGCCGAATATCAGACACGACGGGCGGAAGTCGGAACTCTCCGGCTTCCGCCTGATTCGGACTTCTCGTCGGTATCAGTACGTTGACTGTATAAACTGTCGGACTATTCAGCATTCCGGCCCGGCCGGAAGAGATAGTTTCCCGTGACCGAGAGCTTTTACAGAACAGTATCAGAAAAGGGAGATTCCGGAGGCGACACCGTCGTGTCGGGTCTTCTCCCGTATTTGTGCTTTCTTCCTTTGCTCTCCATATCGACCTGTTCCTACCTCCCTGTACAAAGTTTCCGAAACGCGACTCAGGAGCCTCTTCGGAACTATCTCCATATCATCGCATAAATTTCTTCAGCTATCATACACGAGGCACAAATACTTATGAACTACCCGTTACCTCGCATATTCGCGACAGGGAGAACAGCGACGCTTCTTCTGGTGTTTGCGATATGCGGCACGACTGCACTCTTCGCACAGAACCGCGACTTCAGTGCGGAACGAATCATTATCGATGACGACGCCGGCGACGGCACCCGGAACACGCTGACGTTGCAGACGCCGGTTCCGGGACTTTCAACCGACCGGACGCTGACCTTCCCGGATGCCGACGGGACGATCGTGACGACGTCGGGACCGGGTCTGACGGTCAACCAGATTCTCTTCGGCGATGCGAGCGGACAGATTGCCCAGAGTGCAAGTCTTCTCTGGAACGACGGCACGGGCCTCTTCGACATCGGCTCGGGGAACTTCACCGTCGACGCCTCTACCGGCAACGTGGTTGCGGCCGGGACGATTCAGTCGGGCCTGTCGATCATCATCGACGGAACGACGCCGGGGGCACACAGCATCTCGACGACCGGATCGGAGGATCTGACGATTACGCCGGGTGGCGGTGATCTGACGCTGAGCGGCAACACGGATGTGACGGGCGATTTCGATATCGGCTCGGGCAACTTCATGGTGACGGCCGCCACAGGGGCGACCACGATTGCGGGGACCGGTGGGACGGCCAACATCCGGATGGGATCGCTTTCCGCAAATGCCGTGAACACTCCCTATGCTCCGACGGTAGACGACGGCATCGTGGTCGCCGATATCAACGGCGATCTGCTGAAGCGTTCGATCGGTTCGGTGATCGGCGGCACCTCGTGGGTGCTGGCGGGGAATACCGGCACGACGCCCGGGACGGATTTCCTGGGGACGACCGACAGCGCACAACTGGAGATTCGGGTCAACGATACGGCGGTGATGCGCTATCTCCCCGATCCGGTCAGCCCGATGATTCTCGGCGGCGTCTATGAGAACGTGATCGACAGCGGCGCCTACGGCTCGGTGATTGCCGGCGGCGGATCGGCCGCCTCGCCGAACGTTGTGGATAC
>CAMLOB010000466.1 GCA_946481475.1 uncultured Chlorobiota bacterium
TGTCGTAGTCGATCGCCCCGAGAGCAAAGCGCAGACTGTCCGGATCCTCGATGTACCAGACGCCGGTCAGGAGTCTGGAAGCGATGCAAAGGCCCAGCAGTATGAGCAGTGCGGTTTTCTCTCGGGTCGTTGCCGATTGGATCATGGACAAAGATAGGGGATAGAAGCGAGGGCCGTCCATTCCGGACGACCCTCATGCAGTTCTTCACCGTTTCGAAAGGGGATTCGGGTCAAGCACCCGTGAGTCGTTCAATCGTTCAACAAAGCCGAACCCGTCTCACCATTCAACTATGAAACGATTCAACTTCGACTCCCGACTCCGCACTATTTACCATCCCAACACATCCGTTTCCGCAAACCCGTATGCATTCTGCAGTCTTGTCCGGGTATCGACCAGCGCCGAGAGATAGCTCTGGTAGTCGAGCGATCCCGGGACGGCATAGATCGGATGATCTCCGAGCAGCGACTGGATTGTGGCAAGCTCCGCATCCGAAAGCTTCTTCATCGGGTTGAACTGAAGAGCCATGGCATATCCCTTCATCTCTCCCCAGTGCTTGTTCAGGTCGGGAGAGTTCGATGCGTTCGACTCGCTGGTCAGTTCGCTCATATCGGTCAGCGTCTCGTTGATGTAATGGATCACCGAGGCGGCAATCACCTTCTCCCACTCGGCTGCCGCCTGATTCCTGAAGGCGACCAGTTCGGTTGTCGTCCCCTGGTTGACGATCGAAGTTCTGCCGCCGAGGAAAGCATCGAAGACCGACTTCGTGAAATCGGTTCCGGTTACCGATCCGACGTCACGCTTTCCGGCTCCGCGGGCAAAGGCATAGTTGTATTCCGACTGGAAATCGATCTTCCCGTCACCGTTGACGTCCTTCACGTAATCCTGAGTCGAACCGGCAAGCTGTGCGTCGGTGAAGCCGTTGAAGTCACGCGCGGCACCGAAGTAGCCGAACGCCTCATCCCAAGCATGTTCCATCGATGTATAGGGAGCCGTTCCGCCATCCCGGTCGGCATTGTTCTTCTCGGCGATGCCGTTCAGGTAGACTCCGGTCCCCTGGTAGTAGGCGACCGATCCGAGCAGCAGCTTGTTGACCATCTGGCTCAGGTCCACTCCCTCGTCGGTCGTGTAGGCCATCGGCGTTCCGATCCGGTTCCCCTGTGCCGAAAGCTGGGCAATCGTGTTGAACCACTCCCGCAGAAGCTGATCGGCCGTCTTGCCGGTCCCGATGACGACATCTCCGGAGATCTTCCCGGAAAGATTTTTTCCGGTCGAGATGGAGGAGTATTTGTCTTCGAGCGGGGGAAGAGTTCCCGTCGAGGTGCTCGAAGTGAGATCGCTTGCGTCGCTGTAGTCGTAGAGGGCCAGAAGCTGATCGGCCGTGATCGCGCTTCCGGACGACGTGCCGAGTTTCGAGATCATTGAACTGACGTCCTGAATCAGCAGGTTCCGGACCGTCTGCCCACCGTAGTTGACACTGCTTGTACCGCTTTCAAACCGGCTGGTAAACGTGTAGGCCTGCGGCACCTGGATCTGGTCGCCGTTCGGATCGGTGGTGGTCTCCTCGCTGCAGGAGGCAAGAAGGCTTCCGGCCAGGAGGGCCGACAGGACGAATCTGCTGGATGTCAATCTCTTCATATCAGTTTTTCAAGTAAATGAATGCGGCTGTAGTTGTGTTGATATATGCTTTCTCGTTGGTCTGAAATCGGTCGGATCCTGTGCTACTCGGCTCCGAAGGCATAACCGATCCGGAGGTTGATCTGCCGCCGGGGACCGGGGAGGATGCCGGAGCTGAGGTTCGCCTCGGTCTGGCGAGGATTCGAGTGGAGACGCGAGCCGATATAGATCTCGTCGGTGATGTTCTTTGCCGACAGATCGACCGACCAGCGACGGGCAAATTTCATCCCGACGCTTGCGCTGAAGGTCGTGTAGCCCGGAATCGGCCCGGTATCTCCACGGTTGGAGGTGGTCGTCACGTTCTCGAAATCGGTAAAGGATTCGCTGACGTAGTGGGCGTCGGCCCGGACGGTCAGTCCGAAGTCGAAGTCACGGGAGATGCCGGCGGTCAGCGTGTGGTGGGGGGCGTAGGGGAGTTCGTTTCCGGCGATGTCGACCGGCACATCTCCGGCGATGACCGCCGAGGGGATCACCCCTTCGAGAA
Source organism: uncultured Chlorobiota bacterium (assembly GCA_946481475.1). Next base: position 2,160 of record CAMLOB010000466.1, read on the forward strand.
TTTCGGTTTGCAGGAACGTATAGGACAGGTTCAGATCGGGGAGAACATCGGACCACTTCGATCCGCTCACTTTCCCTCCCACTTCAACCCCCTGCGAGGTCACTTTCCCCAGGTTCCGGAAGACCGTGGCCCGACCGGCCGCTACCAGATCCTCGACAACGATGGCAAATGCGGCCACTTCCATCCCGATCCACTCTCCGGCGCTCCTGAGGCCAAGCTCCATGTTCCAGCTCTTCTCCGGCTTCAGGTCCAGACCGGCAGGCTTGTTGTTTCCGCCGAAGTCCAGCACGTTCAGCACGCCGTCCGAAGGGGGAGTGTAGCCCCGGTGAATTCCGCCGAAGAGGTTGAAGTCTCCCAGTTCATAGTTCACTCCCAGTCCCGGAAGGATCACGAAGCTGGTCCTGTCGGCATAAATGTTCCCCCGGAGCCGGTCGACCTGTTCCTGCTCGAAGAGTTCCATCCGTGCGCCGAAGGTCAGGGTCAGGTCGCCGAGCGTCAGTCCCTCTCGTGCGTACAGAGCCAGAGCCATGGTCTCGTAGTTGGCGCCGGAGCCGAGAATCGTTGTCGTCGAATCTTCCGGATTGATCGTATAGTAGATGCCGCTCCGGGCATCGGGGGCGTCTCCCACCACTTTGTCGTCCTTGAACCGCTCCCAGTGGATCCGTCCGCCGAAACGGGACTGGAGCGGGTTGCCGCCGAGTGAGCCGGAGAGGTCATACGAATGTTCGATCCCGAGCGAATAGAAGCGGCGGAGAATGCCGAAGTTGTCCCTGCCGTTTCCGGCCCTGACCAGATCGCCCGGTTCGAACCACGGAACCGGTTGTGCGGTGGCCGGATCGGCCTGGTAATCCGATGCCCGGTAGAAGACATCGTTCTCACGCCACCAGCGTCTGTCGAACACGTTGAAGTATGCTCTTGTCGATGAGGTCAGCTTTTCGGAATGAGCCTGGGTGAGAATCGCGTCGAGCGAGGTACGCCAGAGGGTGAAGATGTCGTTATCCTTCGGGTTGAATGCGGGATCCGTCCGGAACGAATATTCGGTCAGTCCGGTGTAGGTGGCGTTTGTCTGCTCGTAGTTCCCGTTTACCTTCAGGTAGAGAATCTTGTCGGCTGAGGGGACGATGGTCAGCTTCAGTGTGCCGTTGTACTGCGTGAAATCGTTGTTCTCCCGATAGCCGTCTCCCCGTTTGAAGAGAAACTGTGCGTCGGACCTGAGGTTGTTGTTGCCGACTCCTCCCACCTCGACGTAGGTGCTGAGCAGACCGTTTGTTCCGCCGGTGACGTCCACGCGGCCTCCGAAGGCGGAGCGGGGGCGACTGGTGATGTAGTTGACGACGCCCCCCATTGTCTGCGGACCGTACTCGATGGCGGCACTCCCTTTCAGCACTTCGATCCGTTCGATCCGCTCGGTCGGCGGGTTGTAGTACATGTTGGGATAGATATAGGGGGCGGGCTGGATCGGCACGCCGTCTTCAAGGACGAGAACCCGGGAACTCCGCCGCGGATTCAGTCCCCGTATGCCGATGTTCAGTCTGGAATTTCCCATTCCGTCGTCGGCAAATCCGTTGATTCCCGGCACATACTCCAGCATCTCCTGCGTACCGATCGGATTGATCAGCCTGATCGTCTTCGGCGCAATCAGCGTTCCGGCCCCGACCATCCGACGCTGGGCTTTCATCGAGCGACCGATCACGACAACCGGCTGTGTTTCCAGTGCCGTCCCCTGCAGTGCTATCGACATCGCGATCAGTTTCCCCTCAAGCGATACCGACGTATCGTGGGGTTC
>CAMLOB010000467.1 GCA_946481475.1 uncultured Chlorobiota bacterium
TAATTTTTCCTTTTGAAGTGAACAGACTTATGAAGATACATCTGAAAGTGTGGAGACAGAAAGGGCCTGACGCGGAAGGTCGGCTTGTGCCGTATCAGGTGGAGGCCAACCCTCACATGTCTTTTCTGGAGATGATGGATGTGCTGAACGAACAGCTCATCAAGGCGGGAGAGGATCCGGTGGAGTTCGATCACGATTGCCGCGAGGGGATCTGCGGATCGTGCAACATGATGATTAACGGTGTTCCGCACGGTCCGCTGAAGGGGACCGCCACGTGCCAGTTGCACATGCGACACTACAATGAGGGGGATACGATTGTTGTAGAGCCGTGGCGGGCCGAGGCTTTTCCGGTGATTCGGGACCTCGTCGTCGACCGTGCCGCGCTCGACAGGATCATTGCCGCCGGGGGATATGTCAGCGTCGATACCGGTTCGGCTCCGGATGCCAACGCAATTCCGATTCCGAAGGACAAGGCCGACACCGCATTCGATTACGCTACGTGCATCGGTTGCGGAGCCTGCGTTGCGGCATGTCCGAACGCCTCGGCTTCTCTCTTTACGGCGTCGAAGATAGCTCATCTGGCCCTTCTGCCGCAGGGGGATGCCGAGCGGAAGAGACGTGTCGTCAGAATGGTGGAACAGATGCAGGAGGAAGGGTTCGGCGACTGTTCCAACCACGGAGCCTGCGAGGCGGCCTGTCCGAAAGAAATTCCGATCAATTCCATTGCCCTGATGAGACGGGAATACGTCAAGGCGGTCCTGTCGTAATTCTTCTGTCGGTCCGGAGGATCGGGGGAAGAGATCAGCAATAAACATACCCGTTACGCGCGAGCTTGTACGTCCATCGTTCCTGCTCGCGCGTTGCAGGTTAAGGAGAAATCAGATCGTCAGCAGACGGGAGGATGCCGCAGAACCTCGGGGCGGATGCCGTCCTCAGTCGAATACTCACAACGCCATCAGCGACTCACAGTACGATATCGTCATCGTCGGTGCCGGTCCGACCGGGCTGGCCTGCGGTCTGTTTGCCCGACGGGCCGGACTCCGACACGTGATCATTGAAAAGGGGACCGTCGTCAACACCATCACGGGATACCCGACATCGATGACCTTTTTCTCGACGCGGGAACGACTGTCGCTTGGAGGTGTTCCTTTCTCCTCACCGAATATCCGTCCTTCACGCGAGGAGGCCATCGCCTATTATCAGGGGGTGGCCGAAGCCGAAGAGGTCAACCTGATGTTGCGGACGAGAGTAACCGGTCTTGCCGAAACCGACAAGGGGTTTATCGTCAAGACAAGTCGCGGCGACGTTGCCGGCACCTATGTGATTCTGGCCACAGGGTACTTCGACCGGACGAATCGGCTTGGCGTTCCGGGAGAGGATCTTCCCCACGTTCATCACTACTACAAGGAACCGTACCGGCACTACGGAGAGAATGTTCTGGTGATCGGCGGTCGAAACTCGGCGGTGGAGACGGCGCTTGATCTGTTTCGCAGCGGGGCGCAGGTGACGATGATTCATCGGGGGGAAGAGTTCGGTCGGGGCGTGAAGTACTGGGTCCGGCCCGATATCGAAAACCGTATTGCGTCGGGAGAAATCGGGATGTTCTGGAACACGGAGGTGGAGGAGATTCGCGAAGGGGAGGTGACGCTGCGGGACAACCGGAGCGGAGAGAGGAGGGTGCTCCCGGCCGGTGCGATCTATGCCATGATCGGCTATCGGCCCGACGAGGATCTGTTCCGGGCGTTCGGTATCGACTACGATCCCGAGACGCTGGTGCCGGTCTACGACCCCGAGACGTTCCGGGCGAATCGGCCCCGACTCTTTCTGGCCGGATCAGTCGCCTGCGGCTGCAAGACGTGGGAGATTTTCATAGAGAACGGACGGGAGCACGCCCGGACCGTGATCGGGGAAATCCTGCGGGATATGAACGAATCCGGGGGACGATCTGAACCGGAGGAGTGAAAAAAAGGGGACAGCGAATGGTATTGTCATCCCCGGATGAGGGGGCTATATTGGGGGCTGTTCCGCCGGGGATCACGTAACATAACGCATGATACACATCGACTTTCTGTTCTCAGGACGGGGTGTCCGTCCATCACATCGCCATGAACCTTCAGCCGGAAACATGAATCGGATCGGAGAGCCGTTTCGTTCGGCCCGGTTACGATTTCTGCTTCTTGTGCTGATTGCTTTCCCGTTTGCCGTTCCTCTGTCGGGGCAGCCCGACGAACCGGTCAGTGGTGAAGGGCCCCGATGGTTCGGAACAACCGGCAGGGTGACTCCGTTCGATACGGCCGGGCGAAAGGAACTGACCGGGCGGGCGCTGGAGTCGGCCGGCCTTCTGGAGGGGGCGATCGATCCGACGAAGTATCCGGTCGGTCCGAACGACGGACTGACCGTAACCGTCTGGACGACGCAGACAAAGTTCTACGACGTTCTGATAACGCCGGACGCCAAGGCCCTGATTCCAACGGTCGGTGAGGTCAACCTTCGGGGGAAGACGCTGGCCGAAGCGGAGAAGGCGATTCAGAAGGCGGTCTCCCGTGTCTACAGCACCGAATCGTCCGTTTCGCTCAGAAAAATGCGTGAATTTAAGGTCAACGTGATCGGCGCCGTTCGGTTTCCGATGGCCGTGACCGCCACTCCCACGACCCGCGTTTCCGAGGCGATCGATCTCGCCGGAGGGGCTTCGCAGAAGGGGAACAAGCGGGAGATCGTCATCATCAGAAGGAGTGACAGCGGGACGAAGCAGGAGATTCCGGTCGATCTGCTCCCCTTCTACGCCTTCGCCGATCTTGATGCCAACCCGTATGTGCGGGACGGTGATGTGGTGAAGGTCAACTTTGTCGACAATGAAAAGATCGTACAACTCTACGGCGAGGTCGTCTCTCCCGGAGAATTTCCCTGGCGGGAGGGAGATTCGATCTCCACAATACTCAACGCCTCATTCGGGCTGACCGTTGATGCGCGGCGGGACTCGGTAGAGGTGGTCAGCGTGACCGAGCAGGGGGAGATCAGCAGCCGGACCTGGCACACGATTCTGCCGGACGGCACGGTGACCGGCGACCGGCTTCTGCAGAACGGCGACCGGATCTTTGTCCGCAGGAAAGCAAGCTTTCTTGAACGGAGCCAGGTGGTGGTCGACGGCGAGGTCAGGCAGCCGGGAATCTATCCCATTATTCCCGGCACCACCAGGTTGCGGGAACTCCTTACCGCTGCAGGAGGATTCACCGACAAGTCATCTCTTCTTGACGCGGTTCTTATCAGGAGGAACTCTATCGGTCAGGAAGATCCCTATCTCGTCTACATCCTCGCCATCGAATCGGAAAACAGAACGCCGGAAGAATCTGCATATCTCCGGACGAAGCTGATCGAGGGGAGAAATCAGGGGCGGATGGTTGTTGACTTCATTGCGTTGATGGAGGGGGATGAATCGCAGAACATTCCCCTGATCAACAACGACTCCCTGTATGTCCCCGAGCGGGTGGATTACATACAGTTGATGGGTAAAGTGAAAAATTCAGGAAACTTTATCTATCGGCCGGGCCTGGGGTATGAAGAGTACATTGCGCTGGCCGGAGGGTACGGCTGGAAGGCGGAGAAGGATGATGTGCAGGTAATCAAGGGGCGCTCCGGCGACCGGTTCCCGGCTGAGGATACGGAAAACTATATGCTTGAACCCGGGGATGCGATTTTCATTCCGGAGGAGTCGCCGGGGAATTTCTGGGAGGGGATGGCCACCGCCCTGACGATTGTTACCCAGACGGCGGCACTTGTGGCTCTGGTTCTCAGTCTGACCGAGCGTTCACAGTAAATCTCCGAACCACACACATTCCGACAGATACGTCACCGAATGGAATCTCACGACTCACGCGAACAACTGCCGGTTGTAATACCCGAGACGCCGATGCAAAGCTCTGCTCGTCTCTACGACTATCTTGT
>CAMLOB010000468.1 GCA_946481475.1 uncultured Chlorobiota bacterium
GCAGCTTCCGTCCCTGAGCGGCCAGATGAGCCGGCACGTTCTTCTCCCGCAACTCCGCAATCGTCTCCTTTGCCGCCGCAAGGGAGAGGGCTTCTCCGCCGAAGGTGGTAAAGAAGAAGACCTCTTCTTCCAGAAGGGACATCACGTCGGCGCGGCCGGTCAGGACCGAGAGGGGCATGCCGTTGGCGATCGCCTTGGAGAAGCAGGCCAGGTCGGCCCGGATGCCGAAGAACTCCTGCGCTCCTCCGAGGGCGATCCGGAAGCCGGTCCACATCTCGTCGAAGATGAGCAGGGAGCCGTTCCGCTCGCATGCCTCCTTCAGCTCGTGGAGGAAGTTGTCCTCCGGTGCTTCAAAGACGAAGGGTTCCAGAATCACGCAGGCAATGGTCTCGTCGAGACTTCGCCGCAGTCCGTCGATGTCGTTATAGTTGAACGTGTGCGTCAGTTCCGCCACCCCCTCCGGAATCCCGGCGGTCCGGGCGGCCATCGTCCCCACGTACCAGTCGTGCCAGCCGTGGTAACCGCAGCAGAGAATGCCCTCCCGTCCGGTAAAGGCTCGTGCCAGTCGGACGGCGGCGGAGGTGACGTCGGCGCCGGTTTTGGAGAAGCGGACCGACTCGGCGTTCGGCACAACTTCGCGGATCAACTCGGCCACTTCCACCTCCAGCGGATGCATCAGCGAGAAGGTGATCCCTTCCTCCAGTTGCCGCCGGATCGCCTCGTCGACCCGGTCGTAGCAGTAGCCGAGGGAGAGTGGACCGACTCCCATCGTGTAGTCCAGATATCGGTTTCCGTCGACGTCGGTCACGTGGCATCCCTTGCCCCGCTGAAGGTATTTCGGCGCCACACCCCTGACGTACTGGGATGGTCCTTTGGCCAGCGTTTGCGTTGCCGACGGGATCAGCCCGAGTGCCCGGTTGTAGAGTTCGTCCGAGGTCGTGATAACCGGATAGTCTGTGTTGTGTCGGATTCCGTTCGGCATGATGTGCGGCTTTGTTCGGTTGATCGTTCCGTCTGACTTTTCGAATCGAATTACGAGACCCGGGCAAAGAACTTCCTGTCGGCCATTACGCCGGTTGTCCCGAAGCGGGCCTGATAGAGAGGATGGTCGATGACGCTTTCGGCAATGCGCTCGCCGGTGAAGCCTTCATACGTCAACACGTCCTCAAGCAGAGCCGGTCTGAACCACCGCTCGTTCAACGCGAAGGGGATCACGTCGGCCGGGACGTGATGCTTCAGGAGCGTCTCGGCCAGAATCGAGTAGAGTCCGCCGGTCAGGAAGTGATCCTCGATCGTAATCAGCAGCCGGGTCTCGTCGGCGGCACGAAGTATCGCCTCTTCATCGACCGGCTTCAGCGTCCGCATGTTCAGGAGCCTGACCGATCGACCGCTCTCTTCAAGAATCTCCTTTGCCCGCACCCCTTCGCGAAGCATGAATCCATAGGTCAGGATGGTGATCTCCGATCCGTCGGATACCCGTTCCGCTTTTCCGATTTCAAAGAGGGGATCGTGTTTGATAACCGGAGCCGTGGCGGTGTGGCGGATATAGAAAGGGGAATCGGAGCGGATCACGTGGCGCAGGCCGATCTCCAGATCCTCGACGTCTGCCGGGGCGAAGAGGCACATGTTCGGAATCCCCCGCATCAGTGCGATATCCTCAACGGCCTGGTGGGTGGGACCGTTCGCCTCGCTCAGAAATCCGGGGACGCCCCCGACAAGTTTCACCGGAAGGTTCGGGATGCCGACGTCCGTCCGGACGAATTCAAAAGGACGGAGCGTGATGAATGTGGCCAGGGCGTGTGTGATCGGAATCCTGCCCCGCAGGGCAAGTCCGGCCGCCGCACCGATCATCGTCATCTCGCAGATGCCGACATCGATGAACCGCTCACCGAGTTTCGAGGGGAGGTTCCGGATCGCAGCCCGGTTCTCGGCGGTCATCACAACAATCCGCTCATCCTCGCGGGCAAGTTCTTCAAGTATCTGTTCGTAGGTCATGGCTTTCTGTTTGTGTTGGTTGCGGGTGGATAATCAGCGTCAACGGACGATCAGCGACTCCGATGTCAGCTCCGCACGTCCGTCGCCGCGCAGTTCTCCGATCAATCCTTCCACTTCTTCGGCCGTGAAGTTCACAAACCACCGATCGGCCCGCCGCTCGATGCTCGGGCATCCTTTCCCCCGGACCGTGTCGGCGATGATCGCGCTCGGGCTTCCGGTCCAGAAGGGGAGTTTCGAGAAGGCCCACTCCATGTCGGAGAAGTCGTGTCCGTTGATCCGGGTCGCTTTCCAGCCGAAGGATTCAAACTTCATCTCGATCGGTTCCAGCCGGATCAGCTCTTCGGTCCGGACGTTTGCCTGGAAGTGGTTCCGGTCGACGACCACCACAAGGTTGTCCAGATTCAGCGAGTTGGCCACCAGCGCGGCCTCCCAGATCGATCCTTCGTTCATCTCGCCGTCTCCCAGGATCACGAAGACCCGGTTCGATCCCTTCCGCATCTTTATGTCGAGCGCAATGCCGATACCGACCGAGAGAAGATGGCCGAGCGAACCGGAGTGGAACTCGATGCCGGGAATTGCGCGGTTCGGATGCCAGTACATGGAGTCCTCTGCCTTCAGATGGTTCTTCAGCCGCTCCGGGGCGATGTAGCCGAGTTCGGCCAGTGTGCCGTAGAGGGCCGGGACATCGTGTCCCTTCGAGAGGAGAAGGTAGTCCCGGTCCGGATCGTCGGTCCGCTCCGGCGCGATGTTCAGGACATGTTCGTAGAGGTAGACGATCAGGTCGGCGCAGGAGAGGGAGGCGCCGATGAAGCAGCCTCCGTCGGTCGACATGCGAATGATATGCTCGCGCACGGCCAGCGCCCGCTCTCTCAGATTCCGGTAATCGAGTTCAATCATGATTGAAGCAATGATGGTTGTTGTCTCCGCTGTTCGGTTCTCTCGTTTCTTGTCCTCGTCCGGTCTATCGTCCGGAGCTCGTCGAGATAGTGCCGGTACCAGTTGACTCCGGCGTACATGGCGTTGATCTCCGCGACCTCGGGATGTCGGTCGAGATAGTCCAGGATCGTCCCGACGCCGAATACCGGACCCGTCGGTGACCAGAGAGCCTCATAGATCCGGCTGAGAAATGTGTGGTCTTCCGGATAGTCGATCGTCCAGCGGTGGGTCATCGAGCGGTTGATTCCGTCATCACAGAGGACGTTGCCGATGCGGAAGCGTTCGGGACGTTCCCAGATCCAGGGGGTGGTATGCTCCCGCTCGAAGTTCCGCGAGGCATTCCGCCATGCCGCCTCCAGCACATCCATCGGCACCACCTCCACGTCCTGTCCGTCCGGCCATGTTGCCGGGTGGAGGTTGCCGACGTAGTCGTAGCTGCGTCGGTTCTCCAGCCAGAAGCCGATCACGCGGTCGATCACCGCCGGGTCGATCAGCGGACAGTCGGATGGAATCTTCACCACAACGTCTGCCCGTTGCTCCAGTCCGGCCTTGAAGTGCCGGTCGAGCAGATCGGTTGCGTGACCGCTGAAGCAGTTGACGCCGATCTCGCCGCAGAGGTCCCTGATCGGGTTGTCCGACGGTTCGAGTGTGGTGGCGACGATCAATTCGCCCGGCAGTGAGGCGGCCGACACCCGCTCGACCATTCGCTGCAACAGCGGCTTCCCCGCCAACGGCATCATCACCTTTCCCGGCAACCGACTGCTCCCGGTCCGGGCCTGGATCACCACAAGAATTTTCATATGCATCATCTTTGCCGGTAAGTGTACGTGTGGGTGTATGAGTGTATGAGTATGAGCGTGCGTGAGTGCCGTCTGCCCTGAACGTTCATGGCCCAAAGCAAGTGAACAAGCACCTGACATCCCTCTTAGAAGGTTTCATAAGAGTCACGAATTGCAGAAGTCTCAGTTGCTTGGTGATTCTTGGTGCCCTTTGTGTC
>CAMLOB010000469.1 GCA_946481475.1 uncultured Chlorobiota bacterium
GGAATTATTCCGCTCCGGCTTCAGGGCCGGAGCCTGTACGGACATGGTGCACCATGTCCGTACAGGCTCTCTTCCCAGCTCTTCTTCTGGCCCTGATACTGGCATCCTGTACCGGCACCACCGACGGCAATACGCTCAGCCACGGGAGAATCACCGGCCCCGATTACCGCAGGTGTGCCAATCCCTGCTGTGGAGGCTGGTTCATCGAGATCGGCGGGAAGACATGGCGGTTCCTGGAACTTCCTCCGGGAAACGATCTGGACCTGAACAGTCTGGACATGAGTGACTTCCCGATCGACGTCACGCTCTACTGGCGGGTCTCCGATTTTCAGCACCAGTACGGATGCGCCGACGGATTGATTACGGTTGATGCGATCAGGAAACGGTAGAGGGAAGGGGTGGTTGGATTTCGGGGGTCAGGAATCGGCAGTCAGCAGTCAGCTTTTAGCAATCAGCTTTCAGCAGTCAGCTTTCAGCAGTCAGCTTTTAGCGATCAGCTATCGGCATCGGCTTTTGCTTTCAGGGGTCGGATTTCGGCTTTGGGTTGAAGTTGCTGATGTAGGCTACCAGATCATATTCGATACGGACAGTGTTCTCCTGCTGAAACTCGGCGAAGATTTCGCTCAGTCGGCCCACCATCGGCATGTAGTCGGGGTGCCCCGGCCTCGGGATGTAGGAAGAGGATTCCAGTCGCCCGCGTAATCCGTCCGGATCCAGAAGCTGCTCGTTGTACAGACGGAGCGTCTGCACAACGTTGGGGTGGAAGAACCGGACGATCTCCTCGTCGCTGATGTTCTGATGGTTGACCTGACGGTAATCCGTTCCGAATTGCAGCAACATCTCCTCGTAAGCCTCCAGAAAAGGTGTGCCGTGTGTTCGGCGACTGTTCCAGAAAAGGATGACGTGCCCCTGCGGCTTCAGAATCCGTCGCCACTCCTCTTTTGCCGCCTCGCGATCGAACCAGTGGAACGCCTGACCGGCAGCGATCAGATCGACACTCTGATCGGGAAGAGCTGTTTCCTCCGCCTGTGCGTTGATGCTGTGAAAGTCCTCAAAACCGGCCAGGTATTCCTCGGCACCCCGACGCATCGCCGCATTCGGTTCCACCCCGTAGACCGTCATACCGTGACGCAGAAAGATCTCCGAGGAGATACCGGTCCCCGAACCGATGTCGGCAACCACACTCCCTTTTTCCAGACCGATCAGATCGTGCAGCGAAGCGATCAGTCCGTCCGGATAGCCGGGACGGTATTTAATGTAGGCATCGACGCGATCGGAGAACCGCGTCGTCGGATCCTGCTCTTTCAGGTCTTTCCCGTCCATGGCCGTCATGTTGTTCGCTTTATGTAGATATAGTGGAGGCCGGCATCGCAATCCGGTCACCGTGACTTTTCGGAGCGGAGATCACCAGGAAGTGAAGATCGGCGTCGCTCCGGTTGCTGATGCAGTGGGGAGTTCCGGGGGAAACCTCGATTCCCTGACCGGCTTCCATCCTATAAACCTCTCCATCGATCTCCATTGTTCCCGATCCGGAAAGGATATAGAAGAATTGTCGCGCCCGTTCGTGACGGTGTCTCGTTTCCGATGTTCCGGACGGCATCCGTTCGCGAATGACGCTCAGATCGTCCCCCTTCAGAAAGTGCCAGCCGTCGCACTCCTCTCCCCAGAGATAATGCTCGGCACAGGTCATGTCGATTGCGGACATACTGATAATACCCTCCACAGTTGCAGCTTGATAATGAAACGGTGCGGGAAAGGACATTGATAGCAAACGGCTTCTCATTCTTCTGGTGGTCGGCAGTGCGGAAAAAGACCGCGGGACTATTGAAGGGGCAAAGGTTTTTGCCCCCTACGCACCGATAGCCCACCGGAAGAACCGGTTCAACGACTCGATCTCCGGCTTCTCACCGACGTGCTCGACGTGAATCGACTCCATCCGGTTCAGTTCGGCTTCGATGAAGGCATTGAAGATCGGAATGCGGGGTCCGCTGTCGAGTTCGTCTCCGGAACGCTTTCTGAGCAGCAGTTCGTCGATCTCCCGACGGAGCGACGGATCGTCGACCAGCCGATCGACAAGATGCCCGAACTCCATCGGCACCGGACCGAGATCGGCCTCCACCCATTTGATCGCAAGCAGGGGACGAAGGACATAGAAGTACTTCTTCGTCCTGACGGTATCGGTCTGCAGGTATTCCTTGTAGTTCCCCTGTGCCATGTTCAGGTAATGATGAAGCGAAGCCCGGGGAGAGTAGTAGATCGGCAGAAGTTCACGGAACTTGGGGGCGATGCCGGTCTTCTCTCTGTAAACGATGGGCGAAACGAGCCATTCGAGGAGAGGAGGATTGGACTTGCGAAGGAGCTTCAGTCCCTTCCGCAGATCCCACCCGCTGATGTCCAGCTTGTCGTCGATCGGCCTCTCGATCACATCCCGTCGCAGTTCCGGATCAATCGAGAGATACCAGTCCCGCTCGCGGACGTAGAGGAACCGGACGTCGTAGTCGCTGTCCCGGCTCGGAAATCCCCATGCACGACTTCCCGATTCCACCGCAAGGAAAATCGTCACGTTCTCCTCCCGCTCGATCTGATCGAGACGCTCCAGAACTTCAGCCTGCACATCGGCCGGAATGATATGGTTGTCGATCTGCGCCATAACCTTGATGCTTGCCTTTAATGTCGGGCGGGGGGAATGACCGGGATATGATATATGGCCATCCATGAAGGGGCAAAGGTTTTTGCCCCCTGCGATTCTCTGTGAACCCGACCATTGATGGGGCAAAGTTTTTGCCCCCTACAGTTCTCTATGAACTCTACGAACTCGAACTCATTCCGGCGTCCGGTACAATTCCACATCCTCCCAGCTCAGCGGATCCTCGATCGGTTCCAGGTGCGTGAAGATCGATGTTCCCAAGGGCAACGCCGCGCGAATCTTCTCCTCGATCTCCTCGGCCAGATCATGTCCCCGCTGCACCGTCCAGTCTCCCGGCGTCAGCAAGTGGAAGGAGACGAAGCTTCTTCCACCGGACTGCCGGGTCCGAAGTGCATGATAGTGAATCCCCTCCTTGTGGTAGGTCCGCAGAATCTGCTCGATCTCCTTGCGCTGCTCGTCCGGTATCGCCTTGTCCATCAACCCGTGAGCCGAACGCCACATCAGCGTGGCACCGGAACCGACGATGTGAAGGGCGATCGCCAGACCGATCAGCGGATCCAGGATATGCCACCCGGTCAGCACCACGACTCCCACACCGAAGAGAACGCCGACCGACGTCCAGACATCGGTCATCAGGTGATGACCGTCCGCCTCAAGCGTCAACGAACGCTCCTGTTTGCCGACACGAAGCAGAATGCGGGCAACGACAAGGTTGATGACCGACGCACAGCCGGAAAGGATCATCCCGAGATTGATCTGTTCGATCGGTTGCGGGGCAAACAGCCGGTTGAAGGCCGGAATGGCGATACCGACTGCAGCCACGACAATCAGTCCCCCTTCGATTCCACTGGAAAAATATTCCGCCTTGTCGTGACCGAACATGTGTTCCTCGTCCGGCGGACGGGCCGCAACGGTCAGCATCACCAGCGCAAAGATTGCGGCCGCAAGGTTGACGACCGATTCGAGCGCATCGGAGAGAAGACCGACCGAGTCGGTAATCAGCCATGCCCCCGTCTTCAGTCCGATCGTCAGAACGGCTGCGGCAATCGAGAGCCATGCGTAGCGTGTCAGAGGCGTTCTGTCCATTATCCTCCTATGGTAGCAAGATGCCCCGCCGCAACGCAAGACTGATGGGAGCAAAAATCAGGAAACAGAGTGCTGCGATTCCGTAGAGTCCCCAACCGCTCGGCAACGCTTCCATCCCGACAAAGACAATGGAGGCGGCCGGAACAACAAACCGCCAGAGTCCCTTCAGCAGATCGGTGCGGG
>CAMLOB010000470.1 GCA_946481475.1 uncultured Chlorobiota bacterium
CATGGCTTCTCCACGAAACCCGCTGATGCGCAGGGACGCGGCGTGGGACTCGCTGCTGGGGATGCCCGGTTGGGTGATGTTCTTTTATATCCCGTGTTCGGGTGGGCGTTCAACCGACCAGAGGTATGTCGTCGCCTTCGGCGACACGACACTTGCTCCACGACAGTTTATCGGTCGTCTGCCGGCCACATCGCTGACTGATGCCCGGGCCATTGTCGACAAGTTGATCGAGTATGAGGGGCAGCCTCCGGCCAGGTGGAACAAACGTTTTGTCTTTGCGACCGGCGGCTCCTCGGTCAAGGAGAGGGATCAGTTGAGATTGGATGCGTTCGGACTGGCCGGGATCGTCTCCGGTAGCCCGTTGTTCGGCGAAGCATTGGTCATCTCAAGAAGAGAGGAGACGAATGCCGAGCTTGCTCTGCCCAGCACAATCGACGGAGACACGGTTCGCAGGGAGGTGAATCGCGGAGCTCTCAGTCTGGACTTCAACGGACACGGCGCGACGACGACGCTTGATCTGAATTTCGGCTTCCCGGAAGATTTCGATAACGAGGGGAGATATTTCATTCTCTCGACCTGGTCCTGCCAGACCGGACTGTTCAGCGATCCCCGGCAGACCTTGCGGAACGAGCGGTTTGTGACGATACCGAAGAAGGGGACGGTGGCGTCAATCGGCGGGACAAGTTTCTCGTTTACGAACCTCGACTACAACATCCGGAGCAACATCTACGCGACAATGGCCGATCCGGAAGGGGATATCCATATCGGGCCGATCTTCAGCCTTGCCAAGTTCACCATGTTCGCAAGCTATGGATACGGCTCCCTTCAATCGCAGTTCGGCGCCCACTCGAAGTCCCACATGTTGATGTACAATCTGCTCGGGGATCCCTCGATGCAGATCGCCATCCGACGGACTCCGGAGTTGGCCATACCGGCCGAATCGGCCCGACTGCAGAGCGAGGGAGGGGGTGAGCCGCAGTTGGGAGATACCGCTCTGTTCGTAAAGGCGGCTCTCTGGAATTACGGCAGGGTGCTGACCGGTATTCCCTATGATTCCGGTGTTGTCGTGACCGCCACGGTTATCAATCCGCTGGGAAGTTCCGAGGAGACGGAGATGAAGGTTGCCGGGCTGATCCGGCACGATTCGATCTCGTTTTCCCTCCCTCTGGATAATGTCCCCGGAGAATATGTTGTGACGCTCCATGCCGATCCGGAGGAGACCATCGAGGAGTCGTGGCGTGAGGATAACGAGTTGACCTTTACGTTCCTGCTCCGCGGATCGCAGCCGTTGCCGTTGGAGCCGCTTTCCTACGGTGTGGTTGAGGGCTACGACGACATCACAATCCGTCTGCTCAACCCGGCAACCGGTCCGGGAGCGGACTTCGAGCTTGATACCGTGCCGACGTTCGATTCCCCGGCACATATCACCGATAAACAACTCGGGAAAACGCTGGAACATGAGCTGACGACAGAATGGACGTTCTCGATTCCGTCGTCGTTGCGGAACGTCCGGAAGTTCTGGTGGCGGGCGACATCGACCGCGGGAGATCCTGATTTCGCCGCCCGCTTTCCGTTGATCGAATCCTTCACCGTCCGCTCGCAGGAAGTCCCGCAGATCGTCGAAGTCGGCGGCAGAGGACAGATGGCCACAACGCGTCTGACCGATCTGGTGAACGCTCCGAACGGAGTCGGTCCCGGAACACGCCAGGTGCCGATCTATATCTATTCGGTCGGACAGGCATATCTGACTCTGGAGACCGGAAGTCCTGAACTGAGCGGACGGCCGTTGATTATACGCGTCGGGCAGAGGGACTATCGGATTGCACAGACAACCGGACTGAGCCTTCTGGTTTTTCCGGAGAACGATATCGAGCCGTTGATCGATACCGTCTTCAATCTCTTTGACAGGCCGATTGCCGAGTTGCAGGATCTTGTGGAAAATCATATCCAGCCCGGCCAGCGGGTGCTGGTGGCTGCCAGCGGGGTGTCGTTTGCATTTAATGAGGATAATGCCCTGGAAAAGATCCGTCCTGTTCTGACGGCACTCGGCAGCCGGGTGTTCGATACGCTTTCGGTCGATGATGCCCGGGCTTCCTATGCCCTGATAGGAGGGAAGGGAATCCCGGCCGAAGAGGTACGAGAGATCTGGCGACCGGCACAACCGGAATATGATGCCGGAAAGTTTGCTCCGTTCCCGGTGGAACTCTACGATACCATCTCGGCGATTCCGCGGGCAGGAACCTGGAACAGTCCGGTCTTTGGTCCGGCAACGACTTTCCGGACGGTTGAGTTCGATCTTGATCCTCTCTCCGACGATCAGCTTGAGGTCACCCTTCTCGGGGTTCGTCGCGATGGAGTTCGGGACACGTTGAGGAGAGAAACGGTCTCGGTTGCCGCGCCGTCGATCGGGCTGGAGTCGATCGATCCGCTGGAGTATCCGCGACTCGAGTTCCTTGCCGGCTTCACGGCCGATACCACCCAACGCCTCCGTTCGGTGGTCCTTGATTTCGATCCTACTCCGGAACTTGCTATCGTTCCGTCAACCGTTCGGGTCAGTCCGGATTCCATTCTGCAGGGCGAACCGGTAACGGTCGAAGCGACGATTGCCAACCTGACGTCGTTTCAGTCGGCGACGAACGTTCGTTTCCGTCTGAACGAGCTTGGTGAACTTGGAGGGGGGATCGATTCGACGGTGATCGGACAGATCAATCCGCTTGACTCGGCACGCGTTGCCTTTACGATCACAACCGATCGTCTCCGTTCGGGACGAACCTACGGTCTTGTCGCAAATCCTGACGACAGACCGGGGGAGCCATACACGCACAACAATCGATTCGGACCGATGCCGCTGCGGATTACAACCGACGGCATCCCTCCCGGATTTGCCCTCTATGCCGACGACACACGATTGATCGACGGCGATTACGTGGCGCCGAAGGCCACGCTGGAGGTGCGGATGTACGATAACTCCCTTCTTCCGCTCGATTCGGTCCGGTCGGTGACGATGGTTCTGGATAACAGATGGATTACGACCGAAGTCGGAGGAGTGTTCGAGACCTTTGCCAAGGGAGATTACCGGGCATCGTTCAGCTACACTCCGGAAGAGCCGCTGAGCGAGGGACCGCACGATTTGCTCGTCTTTCTGAAAGATGCTTCGGGGAACGGGGATACTTCGGAGATCGTTACCTTCTTCGTCGAGCGCGATCTCGGTCTGCGAAGCGTGGCGAACTGGCCCAATCCTTTTGCAAAGGAGACGACGTTCATGTTCACGATCACCGGAGAGGTCATCCCCGAGTCGGGCGAACTGGCGATCTTCGCCCCCTCCGGACGCAAGATCCGTTCTATCCGACTGGGACCGGGTGATTTGACGGTGGGACATAACCGAATCGAGTGGGATGGACTGGATGAAGATCGTGACCGCATTGCCAACGGTGTTTATTTCTATCGTCTGAAAGTGACGGCCGGAGGGGAGACGACCGAGGTGATTGAGAAGATTGCAGTATTGCGATAAGGGATAAGGATATACACTGCCTGGAACGGTCGGTGATAGAGACTAAAAAGAAGAGGGAGAAGCATGTCATGCTTCTCCCTCGTTCGGTTTCTCCGGAATCGTTCGATCTCCGTTGCCGGACTATGCGATCACCGGTCGTTCCCATATCGATTTTGTATTTCCAAGCCAGACCATCAGGATTTTCGGCGAGGTCAGTTCGGGATTATAGTGGACGGTGACCAGAGCCGATCCTGTAATGCCGTTGTAGTCCTTGTAGCTGACGCCGGTAACTCCTTCAAGTTCTTCAAGCACCTGACAGTACTCGACCAGGGCATCCTCATACGGTACTCCGACGACGCGACGTGTAATGGTGTAATCATCGTCCAGATCGATCCATCCTCCCACAACA
>CAMLOB010000471.1 GCA_946481475.1 uncultured Chlorobiota bacterium
GACTCGGCGATCCTGTCGTTGATCGAGGTGAGCACTTGCAGGAGGGGACCGACCAGAATCGAGATGAAGACGAGAAGTCCGATCAGAAAGATCGTCAGCACATCGTAGAGCTTGTAGATCAGGAAGAACTTCTCCTCGCGGCAGCGCATGATGTTGTTGACCCCGACACGAATCGAGGAGGCCAGGGCCGAACTTGTCCAGAGGAGACCGAAGAGGCCGAGCACACCGGCGATGCCGCGGTTCTCGACAAGCGAACTGACCTGCGAGCGGATCAACTCGACGATCTGTTCCTGCGAACCCGAGGAGACCAGAAGCCGGTCGAGATAGGTCTTCAGTTGAAAGGCGACCTGATCCGGATCGAGGACGTAGCCGAGAACGAACAGGAGAATCAGGATCGTCGGGACCAGGGCGATGGCGATGTTGAAGGCGATGCCGGCGGCCAGCAGAAAGATGTGATCTCTGTCCGACCGCAGGGCGATCTGCCAGATATTTCTCCAGACCCAGACAAACCAGTCGCGAACCGTTCGCGCCCCTTCGGCAATCGGTTCTCCCAGAATCGAAAAGTTCGGCAGTGTTTTGTCGAGGAGTTGTTTCAGCATACCGTCGGCGCTATTCGCCGCATACTAAGAAAAACGTCCGACATCGCACGTTGCGATCCCGGACGTTCAACAATTCATTATGCCGGAACGCTCCCGTGAATTGCGGGAGCAACGGTTCTTCCGGTCACTACTTCGTCAGATCGATAACCTTGGCCCCTTTCGGTGCCGAGAAGGTGAAGCGGGAGGAGGAGATCGTATTGTTGTAGGTGGCGCTGGTGATCGTCAGCGTCATCGTTCCCATTGACGGACTGGTGACCGTGATCTTCCGGAAACGATAGGTGCTCTTGTCGATGTAGAGCGTGGCGCTGGAAATATCCCCCACCCGATTCGATCCGCTTGCGCTGCACTGCACAATCCAGCAACTCTTTCCGTTGACCGTCGTGCTTCCGTTGAGTGTGCTGGAGTAATCACCGGGGAAGGATTGCAGAATATCTTTCGGCGTTACCTGGCCGTCGCTTGCCGCCTTGTTGATCACCACCTGATTCCGGGCCTCGACATACGTCCAGGTCTTCGTCCCGTTGCTGACCACCGTCTGTGCCGGGAGCGTCAGCCGGAACTTGTTTCCGCTCGCATATTCCAGTGTTCCCGTGACGTCATCTCCCGATCCGCTCTGCGTGAACGTGATCTTTGCCGAGGTCGTCTTGTCGTACAGTTCCTTTGTTTTCTTGACGATGGCGTCGACATCGTCTTCAAGGACGTGGGCCTGGAGGGCAGGGGCGACCAGAAGGGCAAAAGCGATAAGCGTGAGTGTTCTGTGCATGATTCGTTCCATCAATAAATCCTGGTAGTTCCGTTTGCATCGCGCCTTTGTCCGGCAAGGGGCGGATGTGTTTAAAAGGAGACGCGGTTCGATTTCAGGTGATGATTTTCGAGTGACGATTTTCGATTGTCGAATGCGGTTCAATTCCGAGCGTCGAACCGGAAATGATGAACCTGGAATTTCGAGTGACGATTTTCGATTGTCGAATGCGGGATGACTTCGAATGACGGCTTTCAATATTGCCCTGCAACAACCCCATGCGAAAATGGAAAATCCTCAATTACTCTCTTCCTCCCTTCGCACTTCGCCAATCGCAAATCGCCAATCGCAAATACCCACCCCTTCGCACTTCAAAAATCGCCAATCGAAAATAACCCGCCGATTCATTCCTCCCCGTGCGAAGCGAACCTCCAATCAACCTGCAAGCTCAGCTTCCCGACCGCTTGCCCCTCGATTTCCTGTAAACTCCCCGAAGAAATCGTCTCCCGGTCGGCATACCAGGTCTCGCCGTAGCGTAGAGCCAGACCAAGCGACCGGGTCGGTTGCCACTCCGCCAGCAGATAGAATCTTCGCCCCTCACCGGAGAGAACAACGTTCGACAAACTTCCCGGAATATCCTGTTCGAATTCGTACAATCGGACGTTGCTTCCATCTGTGCCGAACAGCACCAGACGAGTTCCGAAGGAGAGGGTGGGAGCAGGGCGCCATCTCAGATCAAGATAGGTCAGCAATCCGTTCTCGTCCGGAAGAATCTCCGAATACCGGGCAACGTTCCCTTCAGCGCGGGCGCGGAGTTCAACCGGTCCTCTTCGGGGAGTCCACCGCATCGTCAGTCTTCCCCCCGCAATCACTCTCTCCAGTATCCTGGTCACTTCACGTCCCGACAGGTTCTGCGCACGTGCTGAGACTCCCCGCGTCTCTCCCTTCAGTCGCAGTTCCAGATCAAATTCCGGCGTAATGCCCGATTGCAGCAGCAGCATCCCATCCACACCGGTGACCGGCAGCGGGTAGTCGGCGTTCCCGTCGGGGAGCCTGTAGAAGTCGCCGTAGAGGGAAAGGTACGTGCGCCGGAACAGTCGGGTCCGCAGACCGAAATAGATCCCCTGCTCGTTTCGCGGATTGACCGGCGATTCGCCGAAGGGGAGACCGTAAGGGGAGAAAAAATCGGAGTGATAGGAGCGGAGGGCAACCGTCAGGTCAGCCCCCTGCAGTCGGAGGGCCGCTCCGGCAATGCCGCTCGGGGCTCCTCCATCGGACAAGGCGATCTCCCCGAACGCTCTTCCCGACGGAAAAGGAATATCGAAGTCGACGCCGATCAGGTCCCATATCTCCCTCTCTTCCGAGTTCGTGAGCGTTCCGTTCACCGGGATATCGTACCGGCCGGCGGCAACCGTCAAGCCCGTCTCCCCGTCGCCGATTCGTCCCCTCAGGTGTCCGCCGACGATCCGTTCGTTCAGCGTTCCCGCCCGGCGCAGATCGGTTCGGGTCTGCAGCAGACCGTCCTCCCGGATCGATGTGACGACCGTCAGCGTATCCCCCCGCTCGTCGATACGTTCTCCGACGCTTGCATCCAGCCGCCGCATCGAAGCGAATGCCGTCAGTTCCAGTCGTGACGGGAGGAAGTCTCCTCCTTGCAGATGAACTCCCGCCCCCCGGAAGAAGAAGCGTTCTCCCGCCGAGCGATAGCTCCGCAGTCCGCCGCCGCCGTTGTAGGGATCCCGCGTCGGTGCCGTCCCCTTCCTCCCGCCGAAGTTCTTCCCGAAGATCAGTCCCTGACCGAACGATGCCGTGTAGTCACCCAGGTAGAGCGTTGCCGATTTCCATTCGCCCCGGGCATGAAATCCGACAAACGAACCAAGCCGGGAGAGGGTCCGGTCTCCGGAGAGGAGTTGTCCTTCCTCCACACGTTCGTAGTTCTCGTAGCTGAAACCGGTCGTGTCGGAGTGGAAGATCGTCTCTCCGGGATCTTTCTCGAACGTGATTCCTCCGGCATATTCACCATAGTCGATCAGAAGACGTGTCAGGATCCCTTCGGGCGAACCGACATAGCGTGAGCCGAGTTCGATCGTGTCCGAAACCAGGGAATCGCCCGACGGTTGTTTCCGTTCGATAATCCTGTATTGACTTTCAGAAAACCCGCGCCGTTCCTGCACCTCCCGCGTCACCCTCCCCCGAAACTGCACGTGGAGTTGTCGTCCCGGAATGTGCGGGGGAGGCACAAGCGTTGTTAAGGCCCGAAGAACCTGTTCTCCCTCCACGCTCAACCAGTTCAGTGAGGAGAAGGCGTCGAACGTTGAGGGGGAATCGGTTCGGAGAAAATCGATGATCCGTGCTGCGGTCTGCGGAGAGATTCCCGGCAGCTCCGCCAGATCGTCGACCGTGGCGTTGTAGAGGTAGAGAGGTTCTTTCCGGTATCGTTCGATCAGGTCGATCAATCCCGGATCGACGTCTTCTTCACGTGTGGTCTCTTCCAGGATACGTTCGAGTTCGCTCTCGGCCTCCGTTTGGGGGTAGAGGGGAACGGGGGAGAACAG
>CAMLOB010000472.1 GCA_946481475.1 uncultured Chlorobiota bacterium
CATCGAAGCGCCGGCATCCGACGACACAGTGATCAGGGACGATCACCCCGCGCAGAACAAGATTCATCGGTTGCAGACCGAGCGATGTTCCGTTGACCGGTTCGTGTGTCGTGTAGGGATTGGTCGTCTCGTGAACCAGCGTCAGGAGAAGATCGCCGTAGATCGCTCCGTGAATATCCCACAACGCTTTCGTCGAATCGCTCAGCAGCGGATGTCCGATATGATGCTGAAGTTTTGTCGGGTCCTTCAAGTCCAGCAGAATCACATCCACTCCATCGATCCGGCTGCGTGAGCGGCTGTGGCTTCGCTGATAGAACAGGGCGCCGATCCCCTCTTCGTTGACCGTCACGCCGGGGCGCTGCAGAAAGCCTTCCGTGCTCGTAAATGTGACCGCGTCGGCGGTTTGCCATCGGTTCTCCCTCCACGGAATCGCCGAGACCGTCTGCCGGAGCAGACCGTTTTCATTCCCTGCTCCGGTCAGTCCCAGAAGTCCGTATCCGTTCCCGGCGGCCACGTCAAGATCGTTATAGTGCGTCCCTCCCTGTGCCCCGAAAATCTCAACCGGAGGAAGCCACCGATCACGATCCCAGGTCATCGACATCACGCGTGTGGAACCGGTGTCCGTCCCGGGCCGGTTGATCCAGACGCCGACCGCCTTTCCATCCTCCAGTCCGGCAAGCCGGAACGAATGTTCGATTCCCGCAATCGTCGTGGCCCCCTCCGGAGTCGAAACGGTCCACTCATCTCCATCCCTCTCTATCGTTGCATAGTAGATGTCCGAGTCTTCCCCGAGCGAGACGATCCAGCCGACCAGTGCAGAGCTGTCGGAAAGGCGTGCGGCGACGGCATTCCCCTCCAGTCGTCCGCTCGTTTTGCCTGCGAGGTCATCCTCGAACATGCCGGTCCGCTCCACTACTCCCGAACCGGAGTTGACGATGGCGTACCATATATCCAGACTTTGCGCAATCTCCCGGAGACCGGAATTCTTCGGCAGCGTCGCCGAGGTATAGCGGCTTTGCGTCCAGGTGACCAGGTGGATCGTGTCGTCAAGGTTCACCACCTGTGGATTGCTGATCGCATTGTCGTTGGCTACTACAGTGAGGGCATCCGAAAGATTATCGCCGGGCTTGCCGAACGTTCCCAGCCTGAGTCGGCCGATGTGCGTTCCGTTGTCCTGTTCCATCCAGACGGCGGAAAGGATTTCTCCGTCGGTGGCCCCGTTCGGTTGCGGCCAGACGAGGGGATGAATCGTGTGGACGTTGGTGCCGGCGGCCGTCGGAAGACCGGCGAGAGGCCCCGCCGTTCCCTTTTCGTCATCCCTTTCCGATCCGACGTTTGACCAGATCCAGCCGCTGCTCGGCGTCGGCCAGTCTTCCGGGACCTCGTCCCCCTTGTCCTCTTCGTCAAACGTCTTCGGTCCCCAGAGGTACTTTGTGATCAGCCCCCAGAGGAACTTCGCACTGACGTCGCCGGAGAGTTTGAAGCCGGAAGAAGTCAGGACGTCCGTTTCGTAGTCGGGCACACTCTTGAAGGATGTCCCCCCCGCAACACGCCCCTGAAAGCTCATGTCAAACGTTGTGGAGGCGGCCCCCTGCAGAGCCTGGACCCCTATCCCGACAGAGAAGCCGAAGCCGACCTGTGCAAGGACATAGGAAGCGTTCGTGCTCTCCCCGTCATAGCTCAGATCAAGCTCTCCGATCGTTCCCCACTCGTCATCCTCAACCCCCGCATTGATACGGGTTGCCGCTCCGATCAGCGCGTCCGGAGTAAAGGTGACCGTCGGCCCGATAGGTGAAAGCTCATCGATGACGGTTGACCCTTCGGCAAGCGTCGCGATCGCCGCGAAGAAGGACGAACTGGGGATGTAGAAACCGTCAAGATTCACCTGCCCTTCCTCCGACCAGTCCCAATCGTACGTGACGGTCAGGTTGTTGTCGACAAGCGTCGCCTCGGAGAGCGTTGTCGAATAATCGAATGAATGGCTGTCAAAGACGAGCGTCCCGGTCAACTCCGGATCGCTTGCAAGCGCAAGCGTCTCGGTCGTCGGATCGTATGTCATGTCGGCTGTGATCACCGGCTGCGGCCCCTGCATCGTCAGGCTCCCGAGGATGGGGGCGGTGAGGTTAAAAAGAATCAGATCGGCCTTGTCATCCGAGGAAGAGGAGCTTCCCGTACTGTTGATAACGCCGGAGCCGGTCGGGTTGTTGAACGTGCTCGTCACGGTAAAGGAGATCGTCCCGTCGTCGTTCACGATCACATCCGAGAAGGAGACGTCGTCGCTGTTGAACCAGTCGGGTCGCGTCTCGGTGATCGTCAGGGCAAACGTATCCAGATCGATCGGCGTGGTCGACGTGCCGGCGTAGGTGCCGATCACCAGCCGGGTCAGCGGCGGCGTCAGGGCCGCCATGTCATACGTCAGGGTCCAGGTGGTATCGTTCCGGACGCTCGCCCCGACCGTATCGATCGCCTCCCAGGTCGGTCCGTAGAAGATACCGGTAAAGGAAAGGTCGTCATCGTCGGAGATGATCGTGAAGGTGTTCGAATCGGCCATCGTCCCGTCCACAATCGCGTGGCGGAACGGCCCGGTAAATCCGCTGAATGTCGGCACGACAAATTCCTCGACGATCAGCGGATAGACGTTGCTGAAGGAGGTGTCTCCTCCCGAAGCGATATAGATACACTCGATCTGCGATCCCGGCTCGGCCTCCCCCATGTCCAGCGTAAAGTAGAGGAAGGCCACATGTTCCAGATCAGCCTTCGTAAAGGTCGAGGTTGTGATCACCCCACCGCTTGAATCGACCAGTGTCATCACCATCTCGTCGCCGTCGTCCATCTCTGCGGGGAGAAAAATCGCGAAGTCGACATCGGCGGATACTCCCTGACGGAACGGACCGAATCCCTGGTCCGACTGGAACCACATTTGCGTGTCGTTCCAGGTGATCGGCAGCGACGTCACGTAGGTCTCCCCCGCAGTCGCTCCCCCGTCGTAGAAGAGCGTGGTCCGCAACTCGAAGTCGTCGCCGGCATCCTCCTCGATGTGGAACAGATTCCAGGGCATCACCACCCGGGACAATCCGTTGTCCAGATGCCAGGCGGCTGTCCCGTTCACCTCGACCGAGTCCTCGTTGAACCAGTCGTACAGCATGTTCCCTCCCCCCTGATCCGTCGGTAAGTAGGAGACCAGCCCATAATAGGCCGTGTAGCGATAGGAGAGTTTATCATACGTCTGTCCTTCCTGATAGACCAACTCGTAGATGTCGCTGTACTTCTTTCCCTTGTTCCAGAAGCTCAGCTCGGTCATGTCTCCGTCGAAGTACTCCGAGGGGAGACTGCCGGCGGTCTCGCTCCCTCCTCGTCCGACGATATAGCTCCCCCCCGCTCCGATCCTCGCCGAGGAGGGGGCATCGCTTTCGCGACCGAGCAAGCCGCCGTCGATGTAGAGACTCATCGCCGCGTCGTCGTAGGCGATCGCCACGTGATGCCATTCCCCGTCGTTGAACGGGGCGATCGTCCGCATACTGTTCGAGCCGCTTGTGTGATCTCCGTAGAGCGTGTAGTTGACCCGTCCCTCACCGTCGAGATAGAGAAGGGGATAGAAGTCGCTTCCGTTCGCCACGCCGATCAGCGGCTGCTCTCCCGTGGCCGACGTCCGAAACCAGAAGAGGATGGTGAAGCTGCTGTCCTCCCGGTCGACCTCGAACCAGGTGCTCGATCCGTCGAACGCCAGCGAGTGACTGTAGGGGACCGTTGTTTCGGTGAACGTCCCGGTCCAGGCGTTGGCGTTTGTCGTGCTGTTGTAGATCTCCACCTGCACCTCCTCGATATCGGCGGCGTTGCCCGGGGTGGTGGGGGCGTGGCGGGGGGGGGGGGGGGGGGGGGGGGG
>CAMLOB010000473.1 GCA_946481475.1 uncultured Chlorobiota bacterium
CGACCACGCTGACGTATCTCAGGCCGTCCCAGATGAGCTTCCGCTGCCCCGGCCACCGCAGATCACCGGCGATCAGGCTGGTGTCGGGAAGGGCAGGCGAAATCTCGACGGCGGTCGACATGCCCGGCCCTAACATCACGTTGAAAACGGAGTCCCCGGCCAGAACCGTATCGAGCGTATGGCGGGGTACATTCGGCGCGTGGGGGAGCGGACGGACGTCCGGCTTGATCTCCCGCACCCGCCACAGATTATAGCTCGTCGTGTCGGGATGCTTCAGGTTCAGCCGACAGGAGATGATCCGCGTCCCGGCCAGCGTGTCCAGGATGTTCACCGTCGTGTCGGGGACCGCGCCGGTGCAAGTGTCGTCCCAGCAGCCGTAGATCGGCTTGCGGAAGCTGCGACGATTGGTCAGGTAGACGATATGGCGGTCCTTCAGCGGATCGTAGACCCCGCCGGTCGAATCGGTCACCTTGTCGAACAATCCCATCTCCACGTATGTCCGGTGGAGCGAGTCGGGCTGGGACTTGAAGGGAGAGCGGCTGCGGACCTCGGTGATGATTTCGTCGGAGGGGATGGGGCGGGCAATTGTGTCGCTCGGAGAGCCGGGGACCGGGACGGTGAAATGGATGCTGTACCCATTCCGCCAGCGATAGTTCAGCATCTCGTTCCCGATCTCCTTCAGCCTCCGGTTCAACGCCTTGATCGCCCGGACGCCGTCGAACCAGCCGATGTAGAAGTCCGGGATCTCCCCCACCTTCGTTCCGGGAAACCGCGAGTCATAACTGTAGAGATCCATCGGCCGCAGCGTGTTCTGCACCGAGTCTCTGGTGAAATGTCCGGCGTTCCCCCAGCAGCATTCTTCGTTTGTCTTCCAGAACGCAGCGTTGACCGGAGAGGGTACCATGATCGGCGACCCGCGCAACTGCCAGTAGATCACCCCCCGCGCACCGTATGCAAGCTCCAGACCGATCAGCGCAAAGAGTTCGTTCTCGGTCGGCGTGTGGCTGACCAACGTGTCGGTGACATACGTGTAGATGGTATCGATCTCCTGAGTGATACCGTTGGTGTCGTAGGAGATGGCGTAGCCGTCCCGCACCGCCACCACCGTCATCGGTCCGGCCAGGGGAATCCAGCGACGCCCGGTCTTCCGCGCGATGATCGCCGCCGCCCCCATCGTCCCGACCAGTCCCATGCGACCGTTGTTCGGATAGTTGACCCGGTTGTCGTAGTAATCTCCGTGATCGGGATCGAACCGACCGAAGAGGAGACGCTGCAACGTCTTCTCGTACCCCTCGATTCTCTCCTCCAGCGTGGCGTCGTAGGTCGGGTTCCCGACCGAATCCAGGTCGAGCAGTTCCGGCATGTGAAAGCGTCCTCCGTTCCGCTGCTTCAGACTCGGGATGGTGTGGTGGGGGATTTCGAGGAAGTCTCTGATAACGTCTCCCGGTGCCGCACCCTCCGGGATGAACGCATCCACCGTGTCGCCGACGCTGAAGTTGAAGTAATCGTAGGTGTGGATGGTCTTCGCGGTGGTCAGGTGGTGGAAGGTCTGACCGGCCACCTCGAACTCGCCGAGACCGACCGAGTCCCCCGGCATCGGGTCGGCCGACTGCCCGTTCGCCACACGCCAACGGGGGAGGTTGAACGTATCCTGCATCATCCGGTGGAGCGCCTCGAAGGGGGCGAAGTCCATCGGATGGTGGAGCGCCTCCTCGCCGGAGTGGAGGGCGATGATGTCGGTCCGCATGTCGGCAATCGCCCCTGCAGCATTCCCTAACATCACCTTTTTCGCCTCGGCCATCAGGAGACTCCGGAAAGCATCCGGCCCGGCCCCGATCCCTAATATCAGATTGGCGATGGAATCCCGCAGGGCCACGGCGTGGAGGGCCGCCTTCTCCTTTCCGGTCCAGTAGACCCGGACGTCGATCGCCTGCTCCTTACCGGCAGGCTGCGACGGGTGAAGCGGACCGGGGAGGCTGGTGTTCCCGAGGCGGTAGCGGAGATCGGTGGCGCGGACAATGGTGCGGTACTGCGCCAACACAGTATCGGGAAATCCTTCCGTTAACTCCGCTTTCGTCACCGCAAAGGAATCGACCAGAAGCTCCAGCCCTCCCGTCCCGGCAGTGGCAGCCTGAAAGGAGTTGTCCAGATACGTGTGCCCCTCCGGCATCTCATGGTAGATCGCCACAGTAAAGATCGTGTCGGTGTCGGCGGCCATCCCGCCGGGAAAAGATGACCGATCAGGGAGGTATAGTAGGTGCGGGGTTCGGTCGAGCTGAACAGGTCCCAGGCACGATGATCCCTGAACCAGATAGCGAATCGTTTCAGTTGCAGGTCACGGGCCGTATCCCGCTGTGGGAGGTAATCGAGGACCAGTGTTGAGGCGACAAGGCCGGTGTCTGCAAGATTCTCATACACCTGTTCCAATACAGGATTCCCCAGGTCATTCAATTCAGCGAGATTGGTATCGGTAGTTCCTCCATCCCGATTCAGCATCATCCAGGTATAGTAGGGCGACTGCACCGAATCGAACGGATAGAACCGGATCTCCTTCGAGTACGTCGAATGTTCCAGCTTCTTCGATCCGTTGACCCACATCCGGTGATCTCCCGGGCGTCGCAATGACGAGTTGTAGAATTCCGCCACTCCCGACAGATTATCGGCAAACCAGAACAGGTTCAGACCAAGCGAGTCGATGTAGGGCCAGATCAGCCATCGATGATCGTCGTTGTTGGCATCCAGCGCCCACTTCGTCGTCACTCCGCCGATCACGAACTCGGCATCGTCGTACCCGAAGAGCGAGACCAAAGGGGCCGCCTCCTGCGGGATCGTCCAGTCGATGGTCTGGCTGATGCTCTGCCGGGGATAAATAGCCCCGATCAATACAAGAGTCAAGACGGTCGGTAGCGACCGTTGCAGCGATGCGGCTGCGGTTCTTTGTAGATTTGCCTGCGTCTTCATACGGCGTCTCCTGGGTTTCAATGGAAGTGTGTCGACATACGCATAGCCGTTCTGCCGTGAGGCGTCCGTTGCTTGGCTCCCGGTCTTGACCACCGGGGGTCAGGCGTTTCTTCTGCGATCCGCCGGGGCGGACTACTCCGTCTTGATGAAGCGCGTCGAGGCGATCATCCGATCATCCTTGTCAAAGACCGTCAGCAGGTAGCTTCCCAAGGGAACGTTCCTGCATCGCCAAATAGCCGCACCGACTCCCGGCTCCACTGATCCCTCGGCAACCAACCGCCCGAGTTCATCATGCACAGCGAAGCGTTGCGGCATCCTTTTCAAATCCCCTCGCCAGGCGATGTGTAGTCCATCTCTCACCGGGTTTGGCCAGATGTGCAGCGCCGCAATGTGTTCCTCTGTCGCCACCTCCTCAACACTCACCGTCGGATCGTCGTTCGGTATCTCCGGACCTCCCGCAATCACCAGCGCAATTCCATGTTCGAACAGATACCAGTCATCGTCACTGACCAGAAGATCGTCCCACCCATCCCCGTTGCAATCCGACAACGGAGCGATGTACTGCATCGCCGGACCTGCCGTCACACCGTCGCGGCTCGGAGCATACTCCGCATCCCATGTCCGGTTCGGTCCCTTCTTTCCCCCTCCAAAAAACAGCAGCATCGGCTCATTCGCGTTGTACTTGCTCGGGCCAATTAATGGAAGCATCGCAAAACGGCCTGTCGTATCATTCAAGTACCCTCCGCTCGGACCCCCTACCGGCACATGATACTCCGTCGTCGCGAAGATGATCTCCGCATCATCAAAGCCGAAGCTCCGCTCCCGCACCGACTTCCCGCTTGAACTCAAGTACATGTAGACTCCCGGCTCCGCGGCACTCCCCACACTCGTGGCGATGTCGATGATATGATCCCCG